>CAWVYD010000001.1:0-41264 GCA_963934185.1 uncultured Legionellaceae bacterium
CTTCGCACCTTATGGCTGCGCCATAGTGTGGGTGTGAAATTTTATCGTTTTCGCTCATGACTTCCTTAATTCAATGGCATTGGGCAGCGCCCCCTTTCCAAGGAGTTTGGCTATGGTTGCCCGCCTGCATGGTAATTTGCATATTAAAAGGGGAAACCTGGTAAAATACACTTTTTTTATTGAACGAAACGTATTTATGTTAATTGATGTGATTAAACAAGCCATTATAAAAAACGATGGCGCCATTTCTTTTGAGCAGTTTATGTCGCTGTGTTTGTATTCGCCGGGTTTCGGTTATTACTCAGGCGGCGGGGCGGTGTTTGGCGAAGGCGGAGATTTTATTACTGCGCCAGAGATAAGCCCTTTATATGGCAAATGCTTAGCCAATCAAATTGCCGATGTTTATCAGAAGGATTTTGATGTATTAGAACTGGGTGCGGGCACAGGCAAATTAGCTTTAGATATTTTACAACGATTGGATGCACTCAATGCACTGCCAAATACGTATTACATCTTAGAAGTCAGTGGCAGTTTAAAGGCAAGGCAACAGGCTTTCTTGATGGATTATCCGGCATTGTTTAAGCGATGTCAGTGGTTAGATTCTTGGCCTAAAATGCCCATTAAAGGCGCTGTTTTGGCCAATGAAGTGCTTGATGCCATGCCGGCAACGTTGTTTCGTAAAGGCGTTGATGCAACGATAGAAAAAGCCTTTGTGATGGTCGATGAACAACAGGAAAATACGTTTCATTGTTTATGGCAAACAGCAGATAAAGCGCTAACGAAAACAGTTAATGCGTTAGGGCCATTACCTGTTGGTTATCAAAGTGAAATTAATGAGTCCATTGCCCCGTGGCTGGCTTCTTTGTCTGATTCATTATCCGAAGGCCTTATCCTTTTGATTGATTATGGTTTTGATAGATCAACCTATTACCATCCAGACAGAAGCAGCGGTACTTTAATGTGTCATTACCAACATAAAAGTCACCCAGATCCGTTTCTCCATCTTGGTGAGCAAGATATGACTGCGCACGTTGATTTTACGGCAGTAGCTGAAGCAGCCTTTGAATTAGGCTTTGATATTTCAGGTTACACCCATCAAGCCGCTTTTTTAATAGGTAATGGTATTACTAATGATTTGGATGAACTCTCTGAAGAGGCACGCTTTAAAGCCAATCACGCCATTAAAATGCTGACCATGCCACAAGAAATGGGCGAGCTTTTTAAAGTGATGGCACTCACCAAGCAATGCGATGCTGCTTTAAAAGGCTTTGAACTGATTGATCAGAGAATGAAATTATAATTGCGAGCACCTACGTATTTGACTTATTTTTAACGTCACATGAGGAAAAAACTTACAGGCCTTTCTGCTGTCTTATCATTGCCCACTCGATTGGCTATATACCCAAACAACTTGGAAATGCCTGTTTTAGCCTTCGATATTATCTCCTCATTAAAGGATTAAAACATTACAATCACTCGTGATGCTGCTGCTTTAATCATTCAATGAAAAAACAATCTCTTTGACTAATAAATTTAAATTTGCCTTTCCACGTTGTTTGGTTATAGTCCCCTTTTATTCTTTACTTGTCTTGTTCGAACTTAATAAGAATAGAGTGCCTTGCCAATACGGCCTAGGCGTAAAAAATTATTAACCTATTGAAACATTTATGTTTATCTTTTAGGATAATTATTTAGTCCAACTTAAAGTGCGACGTTCGAAACGTTATTCGAGGCGTGTTTTTATTCGCATGGAGTGCGATATGCAAAAGTCCTACGGCCTTTCTTTGGTTGAAGTGCTGGTGTCTCTGTCTATTTTTAGCATGAGTTCGTTAGCGCTTTTTAAACACCAATGGCAACTCACCAAACAATACCAATTTTACCAGCAGCAGGTACTCGCGCAGCAATTGCTTGATGATGCGAGTGAAGCGCTGCTATGGCGCTTTGAAATGCCAGTCGCTTTAACGTTGCGAATAACGCGAGAGCTTCATGGTACCTTTTCGAGTATTACGGACAGACCCTCATCGTATGTGTTACTTAACTTTCAGTCTAATGAGCCATCAAGCAGTCGTGCCCGTTCATTAAAGCGTGAGTTATGAAGATGATTGGCAGCAGCTTGTCGGAAGTCTTAATCGCATTGTTTTTTTCAAGCTTTATAATGTCCATTATGGGCCAAGCATACCTATCCGTTAAAACGCATTATCAATGGCAAGAAAAACAGTTTGAAGAGGCTCATCAGGCGTTGTTACTTACTGGTTGGTTGAAAATGCAAATACAATCGGCTGGGAATTTTGGCTGTAATCATCAAAGTGCGCTGACATTTGATTCAAATTCTCCGAGCTATTTAAGCAACAGTGTTTGGCTGTTAAAGCCTGGTTCTGCTTATTTACCTAATGCCGTTAAACGCAAGGCGGTGCCGGGCAGTGACATTTTAATGTTAAGCCAGTTAGCTCAGCCTTTAAATGTTGTCTTAAAAACGCAAGCCAATTCAGAACTGATTGCTTTCGTAAAACCAACCACGTTAAAAGCCGGGCAGAAGGTAGTGATAAGTGATTGTCAGTATGCCAGCCTTGCTGTGATTAAATCAGTAAGCCCATCAAAACAAAAAGCAAGTTTAGTTAGCCCTTTGCTAAGAGCGTATGACCAAAATGCAACGATTAGCGCGCTTGAACTTAGCATTGTCTATCTTCGCAAAGTTAAGAAGGGGCGTGCTTTATTTGTTAGTAATGGTAAACGTTCAGAAGAGTTAGATCCTAACGTGGTAGGAATGACGCTTAGTAAGCAACATAACGATGGTCGTAGTCTTTTGCATGTGCAATTAAAAAGAGACAAAGGTCGTCCTTGGGATTTTTATGCGGGAGTAATAGGATGAGGCAACGCGGCATGATCCTCCTGGTAACGCTTATTATCACCGGGGTTATTTCTATGTTGGTACTGGCTAATATGAGATCTCAGCAACTTGCAACAAAAGTCTCTCACCTCACTCGCATGCAGCAAGATGCTCATTACGCTTTGTTGGCTAATCATCAACATTTGATTGACAGTTACCCTTGGTTAACAGAAAAGTGTGTGCAGCAAAGTTCGCCTAAGTTTTCCTATCCTCTTGAAGAAGCTTCAAACCGCTGGTGTTTGTGGCGGGGGCGTCATAATCAATCGTTTGATTATCAAGTATGGGATGGGGGGCTCGCATGCTGCCTGCTTACCTCAAAGGACCGAATTGCTCATGTGTATCACATTCGTTTTCGAAAAGGAGACATGCAAGAGGCATCAACGATTGCCTCAAGTGTGATTGTTAGCGAGCTGTCAGAGTCATGTCATTGTCAAAAAGCATCTGGTATAAAAGAGGGAATAATTAATCAATATTTTGTAGGATGACTCTATGAACACAGCAGCAACGTTAACAATTGAAGGGCAAGTAGCCACCATTACCTTAAATCGACCTAAGGCAATGAACAGTTACAACTTAGACATGGCTGAAGCCTTACTAGCACATACTGAAGCGCTGTCATTTAATGATGAAGTCAGTACGGTGTTATTGCGCGGCGCAGGTAATGTGTTTATGGCGGGGGGCGACATTGAATTTTTTAGCAAAAAATTAGCAAGCATGCCCAAAGGCATTCGCAGCATCGTTCGCACCTTAGCCAATACGGTTAATAACATGCGCCAATCAAAGCAAACGTATTTGGCTTCGGTGCATGGCGCGGTCGCGGGGGCGGGGCTGAGTTTAATGCTTGCTTGCGATTTGGTCTTGGCGGAAGAAAACACGGTGTTTACCACCGCCTATAACCGTTTAGGCACCAGCTCTGATGGCGGCTTAAGTTACTTCTTGCCAAAGTTAGTCGGTGATAAAAAAGCCATGGAATTATTGCTTTTGTCTGATCGTATCAGCGCGCAAGATTGCGTGCGTTTAGGCATGATTAATAAAGCGTGTACAAGCGAAGAGTTCGAAGCAGACATTCAAAAATGGTTAAGCAAGTTAACACGCTTACCCGCAACCTCCTCAAGCAACCTAAAGCAATTGATTTATCAATCGCATCACTTAAGTTTTGAAAGCCAGTGCGAGTTAGAAGCCAATAGCTTCATTGAATCGGTTCAGACCAAAGACTTTGCAGAAGGCGTGCAGGCGTTTATGGAAAAGAGAGCGGCTAAATTTGGTGGCAACGTTTAAAGCCATTAAGCGTTATCTAGCTGAAACAAGCAGAAAAGTCACCCTTTCTAAGGAGTGGATATACCAATACGTGAGGAACGGATCAATTTGTGGGCTATAAAACATAGCCTTGTAGGAATACTCAGCAATTTATGCCATTATTTTAGCCAATCAATTAATTAATTCGTTAAGGAAGCAGTGCCATCTCAACCTGAAAATGCTGTACGACATTCCTAGATCTGTAGAGAATAAACTACTTTTCAATAGTCTTAATTTAACCCTACCTCTTAAACATACAATAACGATGCCCTGCAATTTAAAAGGCTTATGGCACAAAAAATAAGCGTGTTCAAAAACCGCAATTTATGACCGCGCGCAGTATACGTTATCTTTTGTTTGTCGTTAGCGATAGCGTTTTCCGCTGATAATATCTGTAATGCTGGAAGGCGATTGGTAACCGGGTGGTTTATCAATGATGCCGTCAATAAGGGAGCCAAAGACAATAAGTAGTTCATCGACGTTTGTAATGGTAGGCTGATTGCTCACATTGGCACTTGTTGAGGTGATGGGGCTATTTTCACATAATGCGTGCGCAACAGAGTGGCTACTCATTCTAATAGCGATGCCTTTATTTGTGCCGCTTAATAACTTTGGTAATGTTGGAAGCGCTGGGAAAATAAAGGTATGAGGGCCGGGCCATTTCGTTTCTATGGTTTGCCTTTGATTATTGTTTAAGGGGCTGCTTAAGGTGCTTAATTGTTTGTAGTTGTGAATAAGTACGATAAAACCTTTATTGGCTGAGCGTTGTTTGACAACATTTAATTGCGCTAAGGCATTTTCGTTCATGGCATCGCAGCCAAGTCCCCAAGTGGTTTCGGTTGGGTAGGCAATGATCCCGCCATTTTCTATGATGGTTTTTGCTTCGTTTAGGGTAACTTTCATAATAAGTACATATCGGGTATAGTGACTGCTCTTTTGAGCACTAGGCTAAGGCCCATGACTTTACCACAGTTGTACCGACATCGTTCAAATTTATGCCATAACCCTTTTTTCCTTTCATTTTTTTCCTGTTGTTGCTGATTTTTAATTTCTCTTCTTTGTTCTCCTTTACTTAAATTAATTAAGAGCACAACCTCATGTTTTTAAAACAGTATCCTAAAGCAATACCTTATTTATTTATGACCGAAATGTGGGAGCGTTTTAGTTATTACGGTATTACAGCAGTTCTTATTTTATACATGTCTAAAACGTTCAGCATGGACAATGAGCAAGTTTATGCCATTTATGGTGCCTATGGCGCTTTGGTTTATATGACGCCTTTGGTTGGTGGCTGGCTTGCCGATAATTACTTAGGCCGTGTGGCAACGGTGATTATGGGCGGTGTCTTTATTGCGGCAGGGCAGTTTATTGTATCGATGCCATCAACAGAGTTATCTGTTTTTTATTATGGTTTAGCCGTGGTGATTGTCGGCACCGGCCTTTTTATTCCCAACATTAACGCCATTGTAGGGGAGTTGTATGAGGCAAACGATCCCGGACGAGAAAATGGTTTTACCCTGGCATACATGGGGCGAAACATAGGCACCATTTTAGCCCCGATCATTGCCAGTGAAGTAGCAGCTTTATATAACTGGCGCTTAGCCTTTGCTGTGGCAGGTTGCGGCATGTTATTGGGTTTGGTGATTTTCTTAATCGGGCTACGTCAATATAATGCCCGTAGTTTTTCAGCAAGCATTACCCCCTCTTTAGTGGCTAAAGTTGCTATTTTTAGCGCGTTGTTATCAGGCCTTGTTTTTTTGTTTATGGCGCATAACCAATTGGTTGGCCCGCTTTTAATTTCCGTGGTCATTGGTATGTCACTTTATTTCATTGGCTTTGCCTGCAAAGAAGAAACCCTGCAGCGCGATAAAATATTTGCTGCCATGACGTTAACGGCTTTTTACATTGTATTTTTAATTTTGCTGCAACAAAGCGGTGGTGCATTAAATTTATTTACCGATCGCTTCGTTGATAGAACTGCGTTTGGTTTTACCATTGAAACGGGTATGTTTCAGTCGATAGAGCCATTAGCGCTTATTATGTTAGCGCCTTTTTATAATCGTTTATGGACGTCATTAGCAGAGAAAAAGCGCTCAGTATCCGATGGCACAAAATTTGTTGGCGCCTTGGCGTTAATGTCTAGCTCATTTGTCTTAATGGCATTTGCCATGCATTTTACTAACGGCAACGGTTTGATTAGCATGCATTGGATTAACTTGACTTATGTGCTGCAAGCCGCAGGAGAGCTATTCATTGGCCCCATTGGTTTGGCGATGGTGTCTCGCTTAATTCCAAGCAAGGTCGTTGGTTTATACATGGGCTTTTGGGTATTAGCGACAGCGGTTGCTAACTTTATTGCCGCAAAAATTGGCGCTTATATAACGCCTGTAGCTAATTTAAGCGGACATGTCTCTCAACAGTTAGCAATACACTCTTATCAAGTTGCTTTTTTCGAACTGAGCGTGCTTGGTTTTACCAGCGTTGTCTTGCTGGCACTTTTAGTGCCTAAGTTAAACCGATTGATACGGTAAGTAATTTATTGATTGATTGTTTGTTTGTTTATTGGGCGCATTGAGTTTGGTAGAAAAGATACCTACCCTAAATGACGTATTTTTAAGAAATTTGGGAATCTTATCGGTGATACGCTAATATATATATACCGTTAAGAAAATGGACTTTTAGATATGAAACTCGGTTTAAAAACATGTGCTGTACTTATGCTGGCTCTTATGTCGACGCAGTCTGCGTTAGCGATCGAGGCTGACAAAACCTATAAAAATCTTGAAAAAATTCAAAGTAGAGTGATACCAAATGAGGTATTGGATAAACTCAAAGCTGGCAATGTTCGCTATCTTACCGGAGAAAAAAGACAGCATAACTTTCGCTCGCAAGCAAAATTTGCTTCGAATAAAGGTCAATTTCCTTTGGCCTTTATTTTAAGCTGCGTTGATTCTCGAAGCATTCCACAAGTGATTTTTAATCAAGGCGCCGGTAGTATCTTTGTGGGTCGTGTTGCGGGTAACGTGTTAAGTAAAAACATGCTAGCAAGCATGGAATATGCCGCGCATGTTGGTACACGATTAGTGGTCATTATGGGCCATACGCAATGCGGCGCTATGGGGGCGGGGTGTGCTGGTAAAGGATTTGGTAATATTAATCATCTGTTAGCAGAAATTAAACCAGCCGTTAGCCAGATAGCGCAAGAAGGACCATTGGTATGTAACGATCCCAACACCGTCAATAAAATAGCCAAGGCAAACGTTGAAAATATGATGAGTGAGTTACTTAAAAAGAGCCCTTATCTCGCTGAGCGCATTACTTCCGGGCAGCTAAAACTTATGGGCGCGATGCATAACATCAAATCCGGCAAGGTTGATTTTTTTGAATAGTTTCTAGGGGCTGTCGATACCCAAACACCTTTTCAATGAGTTTGGGTATCGTGATAATTACTCTGTTATTACAACTTGGCAGGTTAAGTGTTTGTTAAAAATGGTTGAATCGGGCGCGTCATTATTTAAAAGGCTTATGGTTACGCTGAATCTTAATTCAGACCCAGAAAAACAAGGATTGGGAAAAAGGATAAAAATGAAGAAAAAGCATGATTAATGGTTTCATTTATTGTCATTTTGAAAGCAATAAGGGTCGGGAGCATATAAAAACCACCGTGATTTTGCAATTGATATTTTTAAAGTTGTATTCATACATAAAGTAGGGCTTGAAACCGAGCAGCCTCTGCGTTAAAATTGTTCTTTTTGAGTGATTTTGAAATTACTTTTGTTATCACCTTGGACTCCTTCCTTCATGCCGCAACACAAAAACACTTCTGTTATTTATCAACGTTTACTTAACTACGTTCTGCCTTTTAAAAAGGTGTTGGTGCTTGGCATCATTGCCAATGTGCTCTACTCCGGGGTTGATGCGGGCTTTACCTATATGATTAAGCCGTTAATGGACAAAGGCTTTAGCGGTGAGCACTTGGCGTTTGTTAAGCTTATTCCTTGGTTTATTTTAGTGGGGATCACGTTTCGAGGGTTTATTAGCGGGGTTGCGGGTTATTGCATGACTTGGGTCTCACGCAAAGTGGTGATGGTGCTTCGTCAAAAGGTGTTTCACCATATTTTGTATTTGCCAGTGTCGCATTATGATGAGTGCGCATCCGGTCAATTACTGTCAAAGTTATTGTATGACGTTGAGCAAGTCGCGCAAGTAAGTGCCGATGCATTAACCACCTTTGTGCAATCAAGCTGTTTGATTGCGGGCTTACTCACGGTTATGTTTCTGATTAACTGGCAGCTGTCATCGTTGTTTTTAATCACGGTGCCTTTGATTGGTTTGGTGGTCAATTACACCAATAAAAAAACGCGGAAAGTGTCACATGACGTGCAAAAATCGATGGGCAGCGTGACAGAAATTGCCTCTGAAGCCATTGATGGCTACCAAGTGGTACGTGTTTTTGGTGGGCAGGGAGCCGAGCAACATCGTTTTGATGATGCAACGCAAGACGCACGCAAACGCGACATGAAAGTCGCTAAAATAAAACTAATTAACGTTGCTGGCGTTCAGCTTATTATTGCGCTTGGTGTGTCTGGCATGGTGGGTATGGCGATTTATTTTTCGGGTGAGACACAAATTGGTGCCGGTGGTTTTGTTTCCATTCTTGCCGCAGTTTTACAGCTAATAAAACCAATGAAAGATCTCTCAACCGTTAACAGTACGATTCAACGCGGACTGGCTGGTGCTGAAAGTGTGTTTGATTTATTTGATTGCCCGCTTGAGCCACAGCAAGAAAGTGAGACACTACAAAGGGTGCAAGGCACCTTAGAATTTAAAAATGTATCGTTTCAATACAAAAGCAATAAGCGTGTATTTGATGGACTTAATTTAATCATTCCTGCCGGTAAGACAGTGGCTTTGGTTGGGCGCTCTGGCAGCGGGAAATCCACGTTGGCACACTTAGTACCGCGATTTTATGACATTCTTGACGGCGAAATTCTGCTTGATGGGCATAACATAAAAGAGATGGGTTTACCGGCACTACGTCAAACCATGGCGTTGGTGAGCCAAAATGTGATGCTGTTTAATGACACCATTGCAGCAAACATTGGTTATGGTCAGTCAGAGGTTAGTTTAAGCGCTATTAAACAAGCAGCAAAACGCAGTTACGCCTTTGATTTCATCAATGACTTGCCGGATGGTTTTAATACCATTGTCGGGGAAAACGGTAATTTACTCTCGGGTGGGCAGAGGCAGCGAATAGCCATTGCTAGGGCGTTGCTAAAAAACGCACCGATTTTGATTTTAGATGAAGCAACATCTGCGTTAGATAATGAATCAGAACGTTACATCCAAAAAGCGCTTGATGAAGTGAAGCAAGGGCGTACAACGCTGGTGATTGCGCATCGGTTATCGACCATTGAAAAAGCCGACTTAATTGTGGTGCTTGATGACGGCTGCATTGTCGAGCAAGGCACGCATCAAGCGCTGCTTGCAAAAAATAAGCATTATGCGAGCTTGTATCATTCTCAGTTTGACGAAGTAGCTCGGTAATGGGCTGGCAGGATTATTGGCAAAAAAAAAGTGGGCTGATGGCTTGCTTATTGCCATTATCATGGCTTTTTTACGGTGTTACGCAATTACGAAAATACGTTTTAAAGCGTTCATCCGTTAAAAGTTCGTTGCCAGTTATTGTGGTGGGAAATATTTCAGTGGGCGGTAATGGTAAAACACCGGTACTCATTAGTATTGCAAAGTATTTAACGAACAATGGTTTAAAAGTAGCGATTGTTAGCCGAGGTTATAAGGCAAAAACGAAAACGTTTCCGTGTTGGTGTGATGAGGCGAGCGATCCACGTTTATGTGGTGATGAGCCGGTTATGATCGCAGCGAATACGGGGTTACCAGTGGTGGTTGACCCCATTCGAACACGCGCAGTAGAAGCCATTGAAGCAAGCGGAGGTTTTGATGTTATTTTGTCCGACGATGGCTTACAACATTATAAAATGGACCGTTTGTTTGAAATTGCGGTGGTGGGCAGCGCGCAGGCGTTAGGAAATCAATGGTTATTACCCGCGGGGCCATTACGAGAACCTTTGGCCCGGCTTGCAACGGTTGATTGGGTGCTTGGTGATAAACGCATGCCTTATGTTCAATACGGCATTAATGCAAAGCCTGAAGGGTTGTATGAGCTAAAGTCGGGTAAGCGAATGGAAACAAAATTTTTTTCAGGAAAAAAGATACAGGCCATTACTGGCATTGCTTTACCAGAACGGTTTTATCAAAGCTTGCAAGAGCTAGGGCTTAAATTTTCAAGTAGAAGCTTTACTGATCATCATAATTTTAGCGTCGATGATTTTACACCTTATTTAAACGATCTCATTGTGATGACGGAAAAAGATGCGGTAAAGTGTCGTACTATGCCGCTAGAAAATGCATATGTGTTAAAGATTGCATTAAACATTGAGGCTACATTTTTAACTGAGCTGTTAATCAAATTAAGGTAAAAGTATGCAAGCACGTACGAGCGTTTTTTTGATGATGATTATGGTCTGCTTTAGCGTTTTGGCTGTGGAGCCGGACTTGAAAATGTCGCAAACTGCGCCGATTAGTGATCCGCTTAATTTAACCAAAGACAGCGGTCTCCATCCGGCAGCCACTAATGAAAGCTGGTATATCTCTGGCTTTGTTGAAAATGAACAATCGGATAAATTTGCCTATTATTTTGTGGTTCATCGGGTCAATGGGCAATTTTCTTATTTCACGCAAGTGCTTTCCATGCAAACAGGGCAAGTCATCTATAAAAGCACGGAACAGGCTGAGCTTTCACTTGCGACCCGTCAAGGCATTAATTTTAAAATTGGCGATGGCTTTTTGCGTTATAACGATATTAATGATAGCTGGACGTTTGGCGTGGACAGTAAAGAGGGTTTTAACCTAAGGGTTGAATCGTTACCTATGCACTCGCAAGCGATAAGCCATTTAAATAATGTCTCGTTTTATAGCTTGCAGAGTAAGCGAGTTAATGGGCAGCTTAGTAAAAAAAATAAATCAGAATTTGTTACCGCATCAAACGCTTGGGTAGCGCACCAATGGGGTGAACCAAAGCCCCAAGCGAATATTCAAGTAGAACGTTTGCTGTGTCGATTTTTAGACAATCAAGGCGTCATGATGGTGCGAGCGCATCAAGGTAATGATGTGGTGTTTTCACTTGCTGATCTTCTCGATAATTATGGTGAAAGCCACCCTGTCTCTCAATTTAGTATTATCACTCAAACAGATAAATCGCACTGGAATGTCAAATTGGTCTCGCCTAAAAAAGGCTTTGACGTGCTAACGGAAAAACCGTTTAAAGTGGCTCAAGGCAACGCAAGTACGGATTATTATTTAGGCGTTGTTCAAGAGGCAAATGAAAATGCGGGTAGCTGTATGATTATTAAAGAAAACCCTATCATTGTACGAGCCGATTCGGCTGTGCCAGCTAAAGGTGCGGATAAATACATGGCTAAATTACGCCAAAGTGCGAGTTTGATGCATTGATATTTCCCTATGATAAATCCACAACTCACTTGCCACAGCGCAAACCATGTCTTATATCCTCTTTGGCTAAACCCCCTACTGACACGGTGTTTGTCTAAGGGGAAGCAAAAAACGATTTTGTTGATGCTAATGGGCGAACGATCGCCGGACTTTTCGAAGGCTGTGGTTGCATTGGTTTAGGCTCTAATGCAAAGAATGATAGGGCTGAGGCGACATGACTGTCAATGGATTTGAAAAGTGTTTCTGCTGAATTTTTTTCAGTCATGCCCTTTTTTGGTGGTGCTATTTCAGCAGCAGATTCAGAGGCGGCTGGTATTTTTTGAGACAAGGCATAAGCCAGGCCTAAAAATTGATAAGGGCTGCTTGGACTGCGCGAGCAAGTTTTTGTTGGGCTATCTGATGAGGTTGAATTTAAAAAAGTGAGTGGTGATTGTCTATCATCAAACCGCCTTTGTTTTTCGTCATGTTCTTCAGAAAATTCTGAAGGCACTAAAATTTCAAAAGAATGTTCAGCATCAATGACATTAACTTGGGGAGTACTTTGTTTGAAAGCTTCAATAAATGCTTTCCATTCAATTTTTTCTTCTGAGGTTGGTGGACTTGGAGAGTAATCGATGAGTAGGCCTTTATCCAACCACTGTTTTGAATCATTTAAGCAGTGTTCTATCAAACCTGCTGGTGCAACGGCTTTTGCATCTAAAGGAAAGGGGTTGGCTAGACTTCTGATAAACGTTTCTGAAATATCAGGTAATGAAAACATGTTGCCTGTTACTTTTTCTTCAGGATTATAACTGGCATGCCGAATGAGTAGCGCAATATTAAAGGCAGAGACGATCGTTTCAGAGCAAGCCAGCCCTGTGATCTCTCCCGCTTCTCGAGGAATTGAAGGCAAGGCGTTGGCCATATCAAGGTAATGGGAATAGTTTTGTACATAGGTTGATTTTGCGTACGCTTCTTGAATTTTTCTAGCGAACTTAGGGGTATAACCGTTTCTGTCTTCGAGTCTATCCATTAGGCTTTCACGCCTTTTATCGGTTGTAAAAGGAATTTTTTGTTCAACCCAATTTAGGATAATACCTAGAGCTATTTGAGACAGTTCAGTATCGATGGGGCGAAGGACTTGGTAGTTGCAACTAAAATCAGGTTCACGTAAATACGTTATCATGACGCCGCGATGAGGTACAGTAGTTGCATGGACAACGTAGTGGGTATCATTTTTTTTGCTTACATACAGTGCCATGTGTTCCGGGATACCATTGGTATCAAGGAAATAAATAACGTCACCCATTTTTAACTCATCAGCGTTCATGTTCTTGTCTTTTCGGTTTAAATTTGGATCACTGTACCATTTGCTGTCGAAAAGATCAACTTATCATCTTGTTTCAGGGCGCGCCACCTGATTGCTCTTTATCTGATCTTGCATGGCTTTAAAGGATGAAAGTGAAGACTTTAAATGATTCGATTTAGTCAGTTTGTGAGCGATCTCAGTATAAGTTTATCCCCGCCTTTCCAAGGAGCTTGGGTATCTATGCCGGGGCGCCATCTTACCGTTATCAACGCGGACCAGATGGTCAATCTTATGCGCTTGGCGGAGAAGTAAGCATTAATTCGTCTGGCGTTGCCTCCGCTTCCAAAGCCAACATTTTGAAAATGGAAGTGGTGCGGAGAGCTGCATTGGCGCCGGTAGAGTCTTCAGATCAATATATGCGTGTTATTTAAGCAGCTTCAGCCACGCCAATACAAGCGTAAGTAGTACTTGCAACACAAGCCCGTGATGCAAAAAGTAGTAATGTTAAAGCCGATGATGAAAGCAAGGCGAAGGCTGGCAGTGACGATGAAGCTACTGGTAACGCATCAGCCAGCGCAAAAGGAAAAAGTTTTGCTCAGTTAAAAACAGAACGTTTTATTAAACGTGTCAGCCTCTCAGCCCTCATCGTTTTCCATTCGAGTTTGAAACTTATTTTTGTCCCAATACGACAGCAATATTCATAGTGTCTCTAAAAGGAAAGTTAAGGTGCTTTTCTACCAATTTTTTAAAACTAAAACGCACAAAATTAGCGGAAATAAGAGGGTGAACTAAGCCGCTGGCGAACCAGCCGCCTTGCATGAAAAAGTCATACAGTGCGCTTGAATCTTCAAAGTCCACTTCAATGGTCATTTCTTTTTCATCAATAATTTTAAGTTGATGAGAGGCAAATTTTTGCTTCAAATCATTCATGTCTTGTGGCACAAATACGGTTTCAAAAGTGGCGTCGATGTGCTTGCGTAATTGTGTGGCGATAAGAGACTTGGACGTTGCGTATTTTTGATAGGCGGCCATGATCTTAGGGAAGGAGTTAAAGGTGTTGGTGACCAGTGAGACATAACCATCATTCATCGTTAGGGATTTTGCTTGCGATAAAATAATGTTGGGTTCTACGTAGGCGCAAACAAAATGCGCTATCGTTAAATTAAATTGTTGCCCTTTAGTGAGTTGCACCGCATCTGAAATGTCGCCATGATAAGTCTCACAAGCGAGAACGCTTTGCGCTTTTTTTAACATATTAGATGATATGTCGATGCCGCCGACGTGGGCCTTTGGGAATAATTCTTTATATGGTTTTATGTGAATACCATCCCCTATGCCTAACGCTAAAAGTGACTGGATATCGTCCGGGGTGGTATGTTTGGTGATAAGATTCTGCGCAGTAACATTGGCACTGCGTAATACGGTTTCGCTTAAATCTTGGTTGTAATGTTTGGCGACAGTATCATAAACTTTTTCAATTGACATTTTTCCACTCTCTTTTTATAAAATCTATTTTATCTTGCAGCGAGTCATCAAACTCCGATGCGCGTTTTCTTGCTTGCTCAAATCGTTTTACTAAGCCCGTTCTATTGGCTATTTGAATGTTTAGCCCTGGCCTAGCATTGAGTTCGAGCATTAGTGGCCCCTGGTGTTTATCAAGCACAATGTCCACACCTAAGTAGCCAAGTTCCGTTAAGTCATAAAAGTGTGAAGCCATTTTTAAAATAGTATCCCAGTTTGGCACTTGAATACCGGCGATATTATTCAATGTATCGGGGTGAATGTCTATGGTTTCGTTATGATGCACGCCACCCATGGTTTTGCCGCTGACTAAATCAATGCCAACACCTATGGCGCCCTGGTGTAGATTAGCTTTGCCGTCGGATTGCTGGGTCGGCAAGCGAACCATTGCCATTAAGGGGTAGCCAAGGAAGACTATCAGTCTTAAATCTGGTACGCCTTGGTGACTGATGGTTTCAAACACGTTATCAACAATGACTCGTCGCTCTATGAGCGCTCTGTCTGGGTAACCCGATAAACTGTAAGCGCCAGAAAGGGTGCAAGACAGATGATATTTAATGTCATCTATGGTCAGCAACTGGCCGTTTGCTTTGCGAAATTTATCGCGCACTTTTGCAGTAATGACTAAAATGCCATCGCCACCAGCGCCGTGCGCGGGTTTTATAACAAAGTCATCATAAGCGGCAAGCGTCTTTTCTATTTCTGCTGCTTGGTGTTCATTTTCAACGGTGGCATACAGCGTAGGTACGGCAATGCCTGCGTCTATGGCCAATTGTTTTGTTTTTAGTTTGTCGTCAACAAGGGGGTAAAGTTTGCGTGAATTATAGGGCAAGATAAAATCGGCATTACGTTGATTAATGCTTAAAATGCCTTTGTCTTTGAGTGCTCGGTACCAAGAAAAAATCACTTGATTAACGCCTTAAAACGAAACAGTTCAAACAGACGGTAGCCTCGGTATTGACCAAAGCTAAGGATTAATGCCAGTAAAAAAAGGAGTAATTCAGGGAAGGCAAAAAACAGGTATTGAATTTCTGAATTATTCATAACAAGGTAGCAAATACTTGCTGCACATAAGCTGCCGGTGCCGGCGGTGATAGCGTCAAGTGCACCGCGTTCATCCCAGGTAATGCACATGCGTTCAATCACCATGGTTAAAATGACCATGGGGAATAAAGCGACGGATAAGCCGCTGTTGATGGTTAAGTGTTGCGAAATGATGCTGATGAAAATCATTAATAAGACGACAATGGTTAAAATACTGGCGAGCCTTGGTACAACAAGTAATTTGAGCTGGTCTAAGTAAAACCTGGCGAGCAAACCAAAAGAAACGATAAAGGTAAAAAGGGTTATGCCCCAAATAAGATGCGTCTCTCGAAAGGCCAAGGCGATCAGTACTGGCATGAAGGTACCAAAGGTTACCAGGCCAATGAAATTTCTCAGTAATAAAATGATAAAGGCGCCAATGGGAACGGTAAGCAAAATTTTATAGGTTTGTTGAAGGTTAAGCGGTAGTTGCAATAAGGAATATTTGATTAAGTTTGATTCGGTTTGCGTGCCGCGAATTTTGGCAACGCTTAAGGCGTTTACTGAGGTAGGGGATACGGTTAAATTTAAAGAGATTTTTTTTCCACCAGATAATGCATACAAAGGCGCGTCGCCATATTGCCATATTAGAAAATCTTCGGGTAAATGCTTAGCCCCTGTTTTTGGATTGATAAAGAGCCATTGTTTGTTGCTTAATACCATTAACCAGGTGTCAAAATCAGCGTGTTTCTTATTGATCAAGTGCAGACCTTTCACGCTTTTTGAATGGATATGTGCCTGATTTAATACTTTAATGGCGGCGCTAACAATGGCTGTATTGGATTTATTGCTGCCGATTAATAGGCGTGCGTTATCACTGCCTTCTCTTAATTGTTTAATGGTAAATTGCGCGAAGGTTTGAATGTCTGATGAAGCCAGTCGTGCAGAGGCGCTAATGGATTCAACGGCTGATCGTTGAGCGTCGCTTAGCGTATGAGCTTTCATTATTTTAGGCACCTTTAAAGGGGCTTCGTTATGCTTTGCTTTTCTAAAGATGGCTCGGTAATACAATGATTGGCTACCTGTGGCGCGTCGTTTAGACCATATCGTTTCTCGGTTAGCACCATCTAAATTGGTCAAGACGCCATAATTATAGGACACAAAATACTCATCTAAAATGGCATAGTGTGGCGGCATATTAGGAATGGTTAAGTGTGCTTGAATGGGTTGATTGGGCAGCGCCTGAAATTTTAAATTGGCCTCAATGGTCCAACTTTCAACCTCTTTATCTGCGGTTAAGGGAACGTCTAGAATCTGAAATCGATAAATGAAAATCAATGCGCTAATAGTAAATAATACAGCGATGAGCCCATGAAGATGTCTTTTTCTGGAAAGCATTTAATGTTCCTTGGTTAACTTGTTACTTAAGTTGTGATACAAATGCTTTCGCAGGATTAACGGCCACATTAAAACGAATTAATGACTTTCGTCCCAGTAGGAGCGGGTAGTTGAAGGCAGAGCGATTGGTTAAATTGACATCAATGTCTAGAGTGTCATGACCAAGGGTTAATTTAATGGTTACCACTGGGCGTCTGGCAGCGATATATTTAAAGGCCTTTTTCATTTCTGAGCGACGCGGCTTTATGCGGATGTAATAACGCAATTGACGTTCCAAATGAAGCCGTTCGTTTTCAAGAGGGACATCAAAGCTTAACCATTTTTCACCGTGCTTATTAAAATACTTAATGTTTATGGCGCTTAATGAGGCTGAGACCGCCCCGGTATCAAGCTTGGCTTTAACCGTTGAATTGCCCGGTTCAAAACGTACTTTCTCAATATAGCCATAAATATTCATGGCCGAGGCTGGCGATGTTAGGCAAAAAAATATTAGCGAAACGCTGATGTATTTGAATAAGTTTTTCATAACTTAATACTTTACCTTTTTGCATGCTGGGTGGGAAATTTAATTAACTTATTGTGTATCGGTGTGCGTCGTTATGCTCAGAGTGTTCTGTTTTAGTTGCTGCTTGTGAATTAAAAAAAAGGCTATTTCCAAGGCGTTTGGCTATAGGAGTAACGGGTGGTTGTAAGGGGGGGTTATTTGATACAGCCGCATTAAGGTCTGGGGAGTGATAACCCTTTTTCGATTAAGATCATCATCTCTGTGAGCCATGGGAACTTTTAAAATCCATCGCTGATGGTAATGAATGCCATTAATGGTGAAATCAAACGCATCCTTAGAAACGTAGGTGCGATTGAATCCCCCCCGACCAATGGTATCCCACTTTATAATTTGGCCTTTAACGCGCATCGCTCTCAAATCCTTTTGAAATCATCGATGATAAAAATCCTATCAGAAAAAAGAGGTATTACGGAAGTGTTTGTTTGTGTTTTAATAAATACATTGGCTGTTCACGCATAAATGGAAAGAACGGAATGACGAAAGCATTGTATTTATCAGGCGGGGGAGCTCGAAGCGCTTATCAAGTAGGCGTGCTAAAAGGGTTCCAAGAGGTGATGCAGTTTTCAGGCAAGTTGCCGATTAACATTCTTTCCTGTGTGAGTGCTGGGGCGATTAATGGATCGATGTTAGCGATGCATGCCGATAATTTTCCAAAAGCAGTTCATAAACTAGAGCATTTATGGCGGAACTTAAAGTGCTCAGATGTTTTTAAAGACAGTAATTTTTCTATTTTGAAATCATTGCTACGTAACTTATCAAGTGTTTTTTTTGGGCAGTCGTCCAAAGGCTATTTATTAGATACTGCGCCATTAGCGGCGCTGCTTAATAGCGAGTTGGACTTCGATCGCATTAATAAAATGGTTTTAGAAGGGAATTTAAAAGCCTTTGAAGTCGCAGCCAACTGTTATGATTTGTCGGAAACAGTGTCGTTTTTAAAGTCTCAAAATCAATTCATTTCATGGCGGCGAGTGCGACATATTTCTTATCAAACAGACATCAAGGCTGAGCACATTCTTGCGTCAAGTGCCATTCCATTATTCTTCCCTACGGTGAACATTGGTGTATTGAATTACGGCGACGGTACGATGCGATTAGCCACACCATTGCGGGGTGCCATTAAATTGGGCGCAGAAAAAATATTTATTATTAGTACACGGGCGCCAGGTCGACCTCATGAATTAATGGGAGGTCGCGTTAAAGACAATGTTACTTTCGGTACCATTCTAGGAAGTATGATGAATGCGCTCTTTTTAGATAACTTAGATCGTGATCTTGAAATGCTGGATAATCTAAACCAGCGTTTAAAAATAGGGAAAATTGTTAGTAGCCATTGGCGTTACATTGCGACAACGCATATCAGCCCAAGTGATGATTTAGGCTCGTATGCCCAAGATTATGAGCATAATGTAACGTGGTTGCTGCGGTTTCTTATGCGTTATTTAGGTTCGGCAGAACAATCGGGTGATTTTTTAAGTTTTCTATTGTTTGATGGTGAATATGCAGGGAAATTAATTGATATTGGTTATCAAGATGCACTAAATCAGTCTGAATCGATCATTGATTTCTTCAGGTGACCTAAAAGTTGACAATGCTGTTTTTTTTTGTTAGCTTGTGAGATTAATTTCTTTAATTTCCTTTGGTGTCGAAATATTAATGGTTCCCAAAAACTCCGTTTAATCGCACCCATATTATTTTCTCAATCGGCCACATTCTTTTTGTATCGTTGACGCTCTTAGAGGTTATGTGGATGCCTTTTCAAGGAGCTTGGGTATCTATGTCTCATTTCAAAGATCGACTTGATCTCTTTAAAATAAAAGCGTTTCGTTATTACATCATTAGTTGCGTTTTATCCATGTTTGGTAATGGCTTAACGTATGTGGCCATGACTTGGCTACTGGTAAAAAACAATCATCAAGTGGCGGGGATTGCTGTACTCATGACTTGCTTTTGGGTGCCTAATATTGTCTTTGGCCCGTTTGCAGGCGTCTTGGTTGATAAGTACAGTCGCAAGCATTTATTGTTATTTTGCAATGCATCTAGAGCCGTCATACTTACCCTGTTTTGGTTTATGTATCCAAGCGAGCCACCTGTTTATGCGATTTATGGTTTAGCGCTACTCACGGGCAGTGTGTTGTCGTTATACATTCCTGCGGCTATGACGTTAGTTCGCGAAGTGGTTGATAAGAAAACGCTGTTATATGCGAATGCCACAGTGGATATGGCCTATGAATTGGGTGCAGTGGCAGGCATGGGCGCGTCTGGCTTGATCATGGCAGCTACGTCCATCCATATGACTTTTTTAATTAATGCGTTTTGTTATTTAGTCGCAACCATTTCGTTACTTTGGGTGACAATCCATAACTCATGCCAAAAGCCAAGACTCGATAAATCAATGCTAAAGGATTTAGCCACTGGTTTTCGTTATATTATTAAACAACCTGAATTACTCTTTATTTATGGCATTCAAATGTTATTTTTTGTGAGCTTTATGACAGCGCCTATTCTGCTGGCACCTTACGCACAGAAAATTTTGCATGCCGATGCAGGGCAGTTTGGTTACATCGAGGCTGCCATGTCAGCAGGCGGAGTGCTTGGCGGTTTGTTTACACCTTATGTTTGTGAAAAATTTGGTTTTATGCGAGTCATGCTGTTTGAAACCATTTTATGTGGCATTAGTTTTTATGGCTTTAGCCATAATCTATATTTGGCTCATGCCATCATGTGGTATTTCTTTATAGGTTTATGTTTTTCGGCCTGGCCCATGTTGATCACTGCCGCGCAAGAAAAAACGGAGTTTGCGTTTCAAGGCAGGATTCAAGCGTTATTTAATTCCATTTCCGGCGTGTTTATTCTGGTTTTTTATCTTTTGCTTGGTTTTGCAGGAGACTTTTTGGCCATTAACCAATTGTATTGGATTGAAGTCGTATTAATGGTTTGCAGCATTATTTTGTTACTCCACTTTAAATACACCATGAATTTATCAACGAAAAATAAAAGGCAATGATTGTGCTGGAATATTTTTGTTGCGTTATTAAGGCTGCTTTTTGTACGGCCTGAGCGGCTTAAAACATTGTCACAGAAAATATTGAATGGGCGGTGGTTAATGTTGATGATTGCCAGGCGTTGGTCGATAGCACTTGAAAGGCCACACTTGAAGTCAAGGAGTTTGGCTGTATAAGTAATATTAAAAAGTTGCATCATGAAAGGACATCGTTATACAGTGCCAGCTTTCTTTTTAATGGCAGCGATTTTTGTATGCGAATTATTAGTTTAAACGCCAATGGCATTCGTTCGGCGGCGCGCAAAGGTTTTTTTGAATGGGTAAGTGAGATTGATGCCGACATTATTTGTTTGCAGGAGACGCGCGCTCAAGTGGTGCAACTTGATGAGACATTTTTCCCAAAGGGTTATCACTGTCAATACATTGAAGCGCAAAAAAAAGGCTACAGTGGCGTTGCCATATACAGTAAGCAAGCTCCCGAAAAAGTGATCACAACGTTTGGTCATGAATTATCAGACGTTGAAGGGCGCTATATTCAATACGACTTTAAAACCTTTGCGGTTATTTCCCTTTATTTACCTTCGGGCTCAAGTGGCGATGCACGGCAAGCGCTAAAATATGAATTTTTAGATGCGTTTGAAGCGCATTTAATCGCATTGAAAGCGCTGGAACGGCCGTTTGTGGTTTGTGGTGATTGGAACATTGTGCACACACAAAAAGACATTAAAAACTGGAAAGGTAATCAAAAAAATTCGGGCTGTTTGCCGCAAGAACGTGCATGGCTTGATAAATTATTTGATGACGTTGGTTTTGTTGATGCGTTTCGAGCCGTTAATCAAGAAGAGCATCAATATACTTGGTGGTCGAATCGAGGCCAGTCATGGGCCAATAACACTGGTTGGCGTATTGATTATCAAGTCATAACACCTGATTTGCGCGATGCAGTGAAAGAGGTTTCCATTTATAAAGCGCAACGATTTTCCGATCATGCGCCTTTAATCATTGAATTTGAGGAGAGCGCCTTTGTATAAAATAGCCTCTTGGAATGTGAACTCCATTAATGTACGCACGGAGCACATGGCTCAATGGCTTGAGCGAAATGATGTGGACGTGTTAGCCATTCAAGAAACTAAGTGCTTGGATGAGCAGTTTCCATTTGAGCCTTTTTTTGATCTAGGTTATGAAGTGATTGTTTCAGGGCAAAAAAGTTATAACGGTGTGGCTATTTTATCGCGCTCTGAAGCAAGCGATATTATTACAGATGTGCCTGGTTTTGACGATCCACAGCGGCGCATTTTAGCGGCGACCATTGATGGCATTCGTGTGATTAATTTATACGTGCCAAATGGCCATGCGGTAGGTACCGAAAAATACGCTTATAAATTAAAGTGGCTAGAGGCGGTAATCACCTTTATTGCTGAACAAAAAGAAATTCACCCTAAAACGGTGGTGCTGGGTGATTTTAATATAGCGCCAACGGATTTAGACGTTTGGGATACTAAAGAATGGCAAGACTGCATTTTGGTCTCTCATCCAGAGCGAACCGCGTTAAATCGTTTATTGCACTTAGGCTTTGTGGATAGTTTTCGCTTGTTTAATCAAGACGGGGATAATTTTAGTTGGTGGGATTATCGTTCAGCAAGCTATAGGCAAAATAAAGGCCTTAGAATTGATTTGGTTTTGCTCAGTAGTGCCTTAGTTGAAGGGTGCCAAAACAGTGTGATTGATGTTACTCCACGCACGTGGGAGAGGCCATCAGATCACGTGCCGGTGTTTGTGGTTATTAAGTAATTAGGCGTGATGTTTTATCATCATCATCATTTTCTTTTGCTTTTGCTTTTGCTTTTGCTTTTGCTTTTGCTTTTGCATCATGGAGAGAGGGGAGAGCTTTCTTTTTGGGAGCACCGAACATACCGAGGCTATTTTTACCTAGGCATTTATAATGGCTATTTTCATGCTCCCTTTCAGGAGGGGAGTTCATGCTTACAGGCGTTTCATCCACACTACTTTTTGTATTAATTATTTTGGGAACAAAGTATTCGCTAGTACCTTCTGGCGGTTCGTTGTCGTCAACCTCCTCGCTAGGCGCTAACTCGATTGTTGGTGAAGAAGATACAACGTTTTTATCCTGTACCTGATTTGTCGCCGTGTTTGAGGCTACGTGAGATTGTTTATTGTTTAATATGAGCCCCGGTATTTTTGAAACCTCTTTTATAGGCTCTTCATCCAGCTCATTTTTATTGAGTTCAAGCAGCTCGGTTTGAAGGGCGTTGTTATGGTAATTTTTATTGGCTTCTGATACATAAGAGTGCAGTGTTTGAATCATGGTAAGCGCGCCAAAGCTTGCTGCGACTAATACTATGCCGGGAGGGAAAATAAGCGCAAAGCTCCAAGCCGCGACAACTAAGGTTACAGCAATTGCGGTTGCAATTTCTTGTATTAAAGCCATTCTTTGTGCTCGGAAGTGATAAAGGGAACGATAGTATTTGGCTTTTTCTTGAGAGGACATTTTTTTTTCATTGGTACTTTCTAAGGCCTTTTCTACGGTTACACCGTATTTTTTTTGGTAGTCTTCTTTATACTGATTAAATTCGGTATGAGCAGCGATAAGGCTTGTAACCGCTTTTGCGACAGCGACAGCACTGGCAGCAACGAATAATCCGGCAGCAACCGTCGACATAATACCAGCCGTAGTAAAAGTAAGTGCATAGGCCAGAATGGTGAGTGATGCCGTGATAAAAGCAAAGCCTAGATCGTAAGCTTTATGTTTAAAGTTTCGCTTATCATCTCTTGAAGTGGTGAATGCTTCATATAAAAAGGTGCCAACATTGATGCCAATACCAATTAAAGCAATGTTACGAGCGCTTTTTATAACGTGTTTAATGGCAGTTAATACTATGTATATCGTACTTTCTATGACTTTCATGGCATTTGTAAATTGTTTGTGTTGGTAACGCTCCCAAAAGGCGGCAGTAATGGCCATGGCGCTAACAATAAAGGTCGGGAGGGCAAATTTAAGCAGTCGTTGATTTGGTGCTGCCCTATCGATTAAGTCTATGAGTGTGCCAAGGTGATGATGGCCATCTCGGTATAAATGGCAAAGCAATTGATAGACATTATTACACTCGTTTTCATTTAGATAGTGTTCTCGTTTATCATGCTCTGTAATGCCTAGTGTCGTTAATAATGTAAGTGCGCGTTCTTTATAGCCGGTGTAACCCTTTTCATCGAGGTTGTGTATGGGGCAATTTTGAAAATCTTCTTTTAACGGCGTATGGGGCGCACTTAGTCGGTGCTTTATTTCGGGGATGTCAGAGCCACAGAGAAAAGGAATAATAATTTCATCGAAGATCTTTATATTGGTGCTCTGGATCGCTGCCGATTTATTGTCGGTAGGACTGTAGGTAAGATTGTTAGATTTGGGCATATAAAATATCCGCAATATAAAGTCAATATGTTTATATTTTAGCACATAAAAAAGAATTCAGTGAGTTTATATGTTTTTTTATACCAATTTGTTCTCAATATTGTCTGATTAAGCTAAGATAGCCAATAAAAATCAAGATGCATCTTCATTTCCATTGGGTATATGCATGTTTTTACTGGTTGGATAGTTAAATGGTTAACGTCATTGTTATTGGCGCTGGCGCGGCAGGATTAATGTGCGCAGCAGAAGCGGGGAAGCAGGGGCATAAAGTGCTTTTGCTTGATAAAGCCAATAAACCAGGAAAAAAGATATTAATGTCTGGTGGTGGGCGATGTAATTTTACAAACCTAGACATTCAATTTGATAATTACTTGTCCCATAATCCGCATTTTATGAAATCAGCGCTAAGTTGTTATACGCAGTGGGATTTTATTAAGTTAATGGAATCTTATGGTATTAACTATGAAGAAAAGAAGTTAGGTCAATTATTTTGTGTTGATAAGGCTAAGCAAGTGGTTGATATGCTGATGGACCAATGCACTCAAGCAAACGTTACGATTAAATTAAAGCAATCGATTGTACGCGTTTATAAAAAAGAAGCGTGTTTTTACGTTGATGTTGGTCAGACGTGTTATCAAGCAGAGAAGCTAATTATTGCTTCTGGGGGGCTTTCCATTCCCACCATGGGGGCGAGCGGTTTGGGTTATGAACTGGCGAAGCAATTTGGTCTTAATGTTTACCCTGTTTCTGCTGGGCTTGTACCTTTTACAACGCACGAGCAAGATAAAGAACGCTTTGCTGGCTTAAGTGGTGTTTCAATAGCATGCCAAGTGAGCTGTAATGGCATCTCGTTTATTGAAGATATGCTCTTTACGCATCGGGGATTAAGTGGCCCTGCCATGCTGCAAATTTCGTCCTATTGGATGGCAGGGAAAGCGTTAAGCATTTGTTTGTTACCGGATATTCAGTTGATTGATTGGTTGAAAGACAAGCAAAAAACATCGCCAGAATTAAGCTTAAAAAATGCATTGGGACAATTAATGGCAAAACGAATCGTTGACGCATTTATTGATAGCGACCTGTTAACGAAGCCATTAAAACAATTAACCGCGAACATGGTTGAGACCATCAGTCAACGCTTCCAAAACTGGCAAATAAAGCCAAATTCAACCGAAGGTTATCGAACGGCAGAAGTAACGTTAGGTGGTGTGAATACCGATGAAGTGTCATCCAAAACGTTTGAGGCAAAACGGGTGCCTGGTTTGTACTTTATTGGTGAAGTGCTTGATGTTACCGGTTGGCTAGGAGGGTATAATTTTCAATGGGCTTGGTCATCGGCAAAGGCCTGCGCAAAAGCACTTTGATTTTGTGTGCTTAGATAGCGCGCTTAGATGCAAGACAGCATGGCATCTAAATCAATGGGATTTTGGCTAACGTAGCGTTCAAAATTCATTGGACTAACTTTCAAATATTCTAAAGGCAAACTGCTGTCTTTAAAAATACGCTTTGTAGCCCCGCCGGTTATTTTATTGTGTAAATTATAAACATAAAACCGTATATCGTCATTGCATTGAGCCAATCCAACCAATTGGTTAAATGCATCGCAAAATTCATCGTAATTTTTATTTGATAGGATCATTGTCTCGAATTCATTGATGGTTAAAGGTTTGTTGTTAAAATACCTCAACCAGCATATCGCTAGAACCTTAAGTTAATATTAAGTCTTACGAATAAAACAATAAACACATAAAAATAAGAGAGTGTGTAGGCGACCTTAATATTATCTTAAGTTTTCGTTTATATACTTCTCAGCATTACTCAAAACCTTTATTTATTGCAGCATTGATGAAAGTACTAATTATAGATAATAACCCGATCAATCGAAAAATAATGAATGCACGGATGCGAGAGCAAACCGTGATGATTATTGACGGCTTGTTGGAAGCGCCTAATCGTATTATGGGGGCGATGCTTATTGAAGCCATTGACTTTGATTTAGTCATCATTGGTGGCGGCTTAAGTAATGTTTTGCCGGATGGCACCATGGATACAGGGGATGGTGTGTCGTTAATAGAACAATCATTAAAAAAGAACCGCTTGGCAAATGTGGTGCTGTGGAGTGATAAAGCGCAATTACAAGATCAGTTCCAGGAATTATTGCTGACTTATAAGTGCGAAGAGCAGACTCATTTATGTTGGAAAAAGCAAGTG
Source organism: uncultured Legionellaceae bacterium (assembly GCA_963934185.1). Taxonomy (GTDB): domain Bacteria; phylum Pseudomonadota; class Gammaproteobacteria; order Legionellales; family Legionellaceae; genus CAWVYD01. Next base: position 26,151 of record CAWVYD010000001.1, read on the forward strand.
TCACTTCAAGAAATTGAAGAAAACCTATTGTTAATAGGTCTTATGCATTGGCAGAAATTTTCTAAACAAAGAGAATTCGCTGATATATTTTAAACGTTGGTTCATAGGTTACCACCGTTATGACCGTGCGCAGTATATACCCAAACCCCTTGGAAATACGGGTTTTAGTCTTCGATATTATCTCCTCACTAAATTGTTAAAACATTACCATCACCAGTGATGCTGCTGTTTTAATAACTTAATGTGAAAATAATCTCTTTGGCTAAATGAATTAAATAAGTCTAGTTAAAACAAAGCTAGACGATTTGTCGAAGCTCAAAACCCGAATTTCCAAGGCGTTTGGGTATCGAAGTATCGAATCTTTTAGAAAAGGCACTGAGCTGTACGCAAACCTTAGCGGGCAGCGTTATTTTAGTGACACGTTGCTTACTATTTGATACGATAAGCTCAGTTTTCTCGCTTACTGGTCACGGTGCGTGATTTTGGTTGAGGCAGTAAGTAACTGTTGTAGTGACGATGAGTCCCCTGGGGCTCAATTACGTTCATGATTGTTTTTATTTTTATTTAAATATATAGGGGAGTTTCCTATGCCAATATCACCAGAAATCATTAATTATTATGATCATTTGTCAGAGCAGATTGATGAAAACCGTCAAACGGTGGATTCTGTTAATACCTCCATGGCGCCTGGTGATATTGAGGTGCCTAAAGAATTTCAGATAAACCTCGCCTTTAACGTGGCAAAAATGAAAGCGTTAGATGAACTCATGCTCCCATCGCACGCGTTATTTATGCACATGACGAATCTTCAGCAAGCCGTGCATGGCTGGCGTTATAAAGCATCGGTTGACGATGAGGATGAACGTGCAGCGGTAGCCACTTTAAAAGCGTCGATTAGTCAGGCATTGATTTGGTTTAAACATTCGTTTGTTGGGCGTTTATATTCAGAGGTGGATGAGCACCAGGTTAACCTATCGTTTGATGATGAAAGCGAACCAGTCGTTTCATTGAACGTAATGACCACTGCCTTGACAGCGTGGTTTGGTTCATTAGAGACACTTGCTGGGAAAGATTTTACGTTGCCTAGTGAGGCGAGTGACTTTGATGACGCACATGTTCATATGCAAAGAGTAAATGCGGCGCATAAGCGCATTGCTAAAGCGCGGCAAGCACAATGGCTTACCAACAACGCTGTTTATGGTTATTATCAGCTTGGCGGACGCATTGATGCTTTGATTGAGCGGGAGCTTATGAGTGATACCATAACCAACACGCAAGCCATTGCAAGTGTTTCAAGCGGAAAGCTCGCCGAATACAGTGCGTTATATCAGCGTTTCCAACCTTATCTAACGAATATTGATGAGCATTCTCCTCTTAGTTTGTCCGAACACTCGCAACAAAATGTTACGTTTTCAAAGCAATTGGATAGTGACATTTGTTATGCGCTTCAAGGCGTGGATAAATCAGGTCAGACATTTAAAACGAATAAGGCTTTAGACAAGAAATTAGCCCATGGCTTGGGTCCCATGAGTTTTTGTGACGGCATAAGTGATTATGACGGACAGCAGCCATTAAAAACGTTAATAAAAAGGGAGCAATCACGTCTTTCATATTTGGTTGGGGATGATTTATCTGAGTTAAGCAATAAAAACATGGCGGTGATAGCGGATGTGTTTGAACGAGTTAGCGCTCGAACCAAACAAGCATTTAGTGGCAATGATTTAAATGACTTAAGGTTAAAGCATCAAAGCGATTCTTTTGAGTTAAGGGTTAGCGACGGTTCTTCACAAGAGTTATTTAACACGCTGGAAAACATAGAACGAGTTCGATGCGAGCTGCACTTCTCTGAACAAGTCATTAATGAATTACATCAATTACTTTCTGAAAACCGTCGCATACCAAGTGCGTCTATTGAAGAGGGTGTGCAACATCAAATACGCAACCATATAGCGTTGCTGCAAACGTTGTTTCATGGGGCTGATGACATTGAATTGGAATCCGACTTAACGTTTGCTGATGTCTTAAATCGCTTGCAGGTCTTTATTGATAATGACGATGAGTTGGGCGGAGTGTCGTGTGATCACTGCGTTACGTTATTAGAGAAAAGCTTGCAGTATCTCAATGGGGATCCGGACGTTATTGAGTCTTTTCAAAAAATGGTTGAGTCGGCATCCGATTTAATGAAGGAGCATGGCCATAAAAAAAGTGCTGACTTGTCAGAAGATGAAAAATCAGCAGCGCAAGCAAAAGTTCAAGAATTGGTTGGGTGGCCAGCAACATCAGGGGTGGAACTGTCAGCAATAGGCAGAGAGCTCATTAATAAGAGCATTGACTCATTAAAGGGCTTTGCTTTAAGTGAAGACGGTTCAAAGCACGTTACTGGTATGGACTGTGTGACGACGTTAAACACGCTAACGCAAGGTGTTAAAGGTGAGCAAGGTGTGTTATTAGTATTATCAACACGTTGTGAAAATGCGTTAACGCACTCCTATAATAAGGAAATATCCAGCGCCCAGCTTAAGGAAGGAACCGAGACTTTATCGTTAAGCGTAGAAGCGACGAACCTTACGTTTATATCGTCATTAAACGAAATGAAGCAAGCCATTCAAAAGACGTTTGATAAATTGCCTAAAAACATCAACACTCAAATTAAAACGTTCAATGAAACGTATCATCATCTCCAGTCATCTTTAGACGACAGCTTAAAGGGCAGCCCTATGTCTGATTTTGATTGGGCGGATTTAATGAAAGATACCGCCAGTGAATCGCACCCTTTCATAAAAGCAAATAGCCTGTTTAAACAGTTAAGCAAGGTTGAACAAAAATTATTAGCATTGCGCTATGAGCCGTATCGTTCGTCACCCAATGTTAAAATGAAAAATGTCTGTGGATTATTGGCTGAACTTAATGATGCATTGATGACACTAAGCAAGGAAGCATCACCTCCTGCCTTGCTGATTCAACAGCTTCAGCATTATTCTTACTTATTACAAGGTAATTTACCCTATTCTTTTAATAAAGCGCCGCTGGTTGAGCATGTATTAGAGCCGCGTTTTACAGAGGATGATGTGTTTGGCGAACTGCCTAAACATTGGCAAGTAAAACTTAAGGAATTCACGGGAAGCGTTGGCGGAGAGGAGCATCTTTTCTTAAATCAATATAATGCCTTTCGCCAGGGTGTGGTTAAATTAAACCGATTTGAATTGCCTGAGGAAGACAAAGGCATTAAAGGCTTGCTTAGGTTTTGGGCTTCTCATACGTCAGAATTATTTGAGGTAGCAAAGTTTAAAGGCATTGCCAAATTGAAAGTGGCCGTTTTAGCCAGCTATTTGAAGGACCCCCCCCCCTCAAGTGCGGCCAATAAGTCTATAAGCCATGAGAATAAAGAGCTACTTAGTCAGTTAACGAAGGAGCAAAAGCAGGGGAACTTGAGTGCTTATCAAGCGTTTTGGAACATGAGCGTGCCCAATTTATTGGCGTTGGCGACGGAATTCGAAGTTCAAAATAATTTAGTCATAGGCAGTGTTACGGATAACGTTTATGGCTATATTTCCAAACAGTTGAAGAGTACTAATACACCGGGTCTTACGCTATCACAGAGTTTCGATTTAGAAAACAGTGAGCATTTTAGTCTGCTAACTAAGCGACTATTGCAGGAGCGTCTATTAAAACAACCACAAGAAGCGTTAAGCCGTTTGCGCAAAGAGCATGATAAATTAGAGGGTTTTGTAACCGCTTTGAACGAATTAAAGGCGAAAACCTCTTATTTCTCCTTCCTAGGTAATCATCAGGCAGTCGATAAGTGGGCTCAATGGGCTGATTCCTTTGTGGGGCGTTTCGATTATTCGGCTTACAACTCATGTGCAAGAAAAATCGAGGGCTTATTTACGGATTGTCAGCCATTACTAGCACAGGAAAACACTCTGTTTACTGCGGATTATTTAAATGACCTTTCAATTTTAAAGATGCAGGAAAACTTGCCTCATTTAGCAAGAGGTGCGCAATCAAGCTTGTCAGCACGCAGTGATTTGATTAAAGAAAAGGCGTTTACGTTGTCGCTTAGGCAACAATTAGAGACGTATTATGATGAAAAAATCCATGATAAGGAACAAAATAAAACAGACAATAAACATAAATTACTCAATTCGATAGCAAACAAAATGATATTGACTTTTTTCAGGGCGAGAGTGAATAAGCAAGGTAAGGTGGTTTATCGAGAAGCGCCGGCAAAAAACAATGTTATTCAACACTATTTTTATGAACCACAAAAATTTTGTGATGCTGTGGAAGCTGCAATGTCAAACGCTGCGAAGGAGCAGGTTGATATTATTATGAAAACGAGCAGCGGCCTATCTAATCAAACCAGTGAAGCATTGGAAGATAGATTGAATGCAGCACTAAGCAGCGTTTTCAAACAACAGTTAGCTAAAAAACATTACTACATCCAGTTAAAGAAAATGGAAGGTTATATTGAGGCGTTTAAAGAGTATTTGGATAAGTCTCAGTGGTTTACGGAAGATAAAGAATCAAAAAGAAACAAGTTGGATCTTTTAAATGGTTTACAAACGGATTTAGAAGATAAAACGGTAGACATTGAGACTCGTTTTAAAAACATACAAACAAAAATTCTTGACCGTACTTATAATAGTGACGGTAAAACGAATCAACGGGAGGCAAAAGCGTTTAAACAACTATTAACGCAAGACATGAAGCCAAACTTTTGGGATTACAGTCAAACCTTATTGTTTTTGGGGTATTTATTAGTTCAGCTTTATCGGGCAGTAATCGGTGTTTTTACCCGTACGAATGATACTAATGACAGAGATGTTTTGGCGGAAAAATTGGTTCAAGTTGTTATTGAGCCGCTAGAAAGAGAATTAGACTGCCCGATAAATGACGCAGCGGAAAAGTCGTTTGAAAGAGAAGACAGGTTAGATGAGGGGTTGGTTCAAGAAGATGATAACGAAATTGAAGTTAACGATAAACCGCTTGATAGCATTACTTTCGTCAGGAAATATATGTATGAGAAAACGGGCGTGTCTTTCTTTAATCCTCATAACGAAGGCCCTGCTGCTGAAGAGGAAATATTAGAGGCGCAGAGCTGGCCCTCAAGTGGAATGTAATTCAATGTTGAGAAGGCTTCTTATTTTAATGAGAAGCGCTCAATGGGCTTTTCATCAATGATGGTTTTGATTAAGTCATAACCGTGGGATTGTTTGAATTTTTCAGAGTAAACAGTGGTTGAAATGAAATGTTGCTGAAGCTCCTGTGAGGTTATTTTATTGAGATAATAATCGCGCGAGGCGTGTAAAATTTCAACCTCTTCTTCGTGTAACGCGTTTTTAGGTGCAAGTATGTACGCGTTTATCTCTTCATCTAAGGTTGCTTGAGTAAACGCAGCTTCCATGCTTGGCTCAAACAAATCAGCGTAGGCTTTCGTTTCTTTATGAGTTAAATGATCGTTTTCAAATGTTAGCGTAAAATGACTTTCACCACGGAAAAGCATCTGGCTGCTTGAAGCAGTGTTTACCCTATTAAAACAAAAACGATTGATTAAAGTAATGGTCTTATCGTCCGCCAGTGTTAATAATAAATTATGTTCATATCTTCCTTCTAACTCATAACCTCTAAACGTTAACCGATTACTTAATAGCTGTTGCCAAAGATCGACCTTTGCATGTTTGACAAGCCATTGGCACAGGCTGGTCATTAAGGCTTTTTGGATCTTAAGCGGTTGTGCCAGATTCAACAGAGGTGTGATAAATTCTTGCTGTATTAGCGTTTGAAACCGTTTTATTCGGGTATCATGATAGGAATCCACTTTAGACAACTGATGTTTCTCATAAAGCTCAGCGAAAGCAATACCATTTATTAGGCAGTGGTCTTTAAAAGGTAACCAAGCATTTAGCAAGCCATTTAAGGTGTGAAGGCCTTTTGGCTGGGTTGCATAAAAAGAGGTTTGCTCTATATGAATGGCAGCGTTAGTCATTAGCGTTGCTCCCAACCCAGTTTTTTCCGCAAAACTTCATAATAGTCATGATTTCTAGGGTGGAGTAATCGTAAATTTTGAGCATTTTTTTGAATGGATATTTTTTGACCGGGTTTAACGAGTTGTCTCGCATGGCCATCACAACTAACGCGTGGGCGATGCTCGTTTAATTCCTTTATGTGCAGCATTATTTTATCGTTACCGCTGATAACAATTGGCCGTGAATTAAGGCGATGTGACATCATGGGCACAATCACTATCGCATTTAAAGAGGGGTGTAAAATGGGGCCTCCTGCGGAAAGAGAATAAGCCGTAGAGCCTGTAGGCGTTGCTATGATTAAACCATCGGAACGATGAGAGCACACAAAATCATTATTTATGTATAAATCAAAATTAATTAAATGTGGCTCATCACCCTGCATTAGTACGACGTCATTTAATGCATCGCCTTCAAAATAGACTTGTTTGCCTTCTGATATTTGAGTGCTTAATAAAAAGCGTTGCTCTTCGTAAAACTCATCATTTAACAGCGCTTTAAAGTGAGGCTCTAATTCATTGGGTGAAATTTCGGTTAGAAAGCCAAGGCGGCCGCGGTTTACGCCAACCACAGGCACATTGACTTTTATGGCTAAGCGAGCAGCGCTTAACATACTGCCATCACCACCAACCACCACAATCAAATCGCCCGGTTTACCCATATCGGTTCGTTCAAGGCATGACAGTGTTAATTGTGGAAAAAAAGATGACGTGTCGATGTCAGCAAAGGTTTGAATGTTTAGCTTTTTTAATAGGCTAGCGATATTATGCAACGTATCCATAACGGCAGGGTTGGCGCGATGGCCACGGGCATATAAAATAACTCGAGAAAACATGAGTTTGGCTTCTTTTAATTAGGGCATGACTTAATTATAGCATGCTTAAATAAGGTAGGATGGAGAATGAAAAAAACGTTAGGTTGGTTACTGGTCTGCTTATTGCCTTTTTCTGTGGTAATTGCTTCACCACAAGAGGAAGCAAATGCTATTTTAAAAACATTTGTTGCCATTGAAAAAAGCAAAAATGAATTAAACATTAAAAATAAAACATTGAGCGATGGAACCATGATTTCCTTTTGGTCAAATAAGGCGCAGCTTAAAAAGCTTGTGATCCAAAGCAAGGATGAATTTGGTAAAACGGCTGATCATTATTATTTTGAAAGTGGCGCATTAATTTTATGTCGCTCGATTCATGATTATTATCCGCTCGATGCGAAAGGGCAGCAAAGCAGCGAACTTAAAACGGACAAGCACTTCCTTTTATATAAGCAAGCTGAGTTGATTAAGCCCAATGCCGATGCACCAAGTAATCAAGCGTACGTTGATTTGGGCATCGAAAAGCGAAATACATTGATTAATTATTTAACGAAGGTAAGTCGTTAACGTTTTCAAAACTGATAGGGTATGCATGCGCATTACATTAGCATCAAGCTCCTGACGAGTCAGGCCGATTATTTTGTTCGCCTTCCATGTGTTAGGTCGGATTTAATGGGTGAATTGACGATAGCGCCTAAGGTAGAATGGCGCTTTATAAAAAAGGGTGTGAGACGTAAATGCCAGACATTGTGCACGTGACGCTTGCGGGAAATATTTTTGATTACTTAGATTATCAAGCGCCAACGTTTGATTTAGCGCTGGGCGTGCGCGTGCAGGTATTATTTCGCGGAAAATTAGTCATTGGTTTGGTAACGGGAAGACGGACTGAGCCTACGCTGTCCTACGGCTTGCTGCCCATTGTTGCCGTGCTTGATTCGAGCCCGATTATTTCTCAAGAGATGTTGACGCGAATGAGTTGGCTTTCTAACTATTATCAATGCGCTTTGTCAGAGGTATATGCGTCCATGTTGCCTAAGCTCTTACGACAAGGCGATTTAGCGCGGTTGCCGCTTGAAACCTATTATGAATTAAGCGATGAAGGACGGCAGCCCTTAGCTAAGCGAATGAAAAAACAGCAAGCATGTTTGGATTATTTGGCCAGGATGGTTGCACCTGCGTCTAAGCGCCTTTGTCATAGCCAAGGTTTTTTAGCAGGCACATTGAAACCACTGCGAGATAAAAATAAAATTATTCGTATTGAACGTGAGTGTTTACCGGCGCTTCCTAGTAAGCAGCCAGAACACGCATTAACGCTTAATGATGAGCAGCAATACGCGCTTCATTTAATGAGTCCGTCATTAGCGAAGTACAAAGCCTTTTTATTGTTTGGCGTGACAGGCAGCGGTAAAACAGAAGTGTATTTTCAGGTGATGGAACAGATGTTGGCGAAAGGCAAGCAAGTGCTTATTTTAGTGCCTGAAATTGGTTTAACGCCTCAGTTTGTTTCGCGCGTTGCGAGGCGTTTTACTTATCCGGTAGCGCTTTTACATTCAAAACTAAGCGATAAAGAGCGTTTGCTTAATTGGCTTTGGTGTAAGGAAACCCACGCAAAGATTGTGATAGGTACGCGTACGTCGGTATTTACGCCTTTACCTAAACTTGGTTTGATCATTGTTGATGAGGAGCATGACCAATCGTTTAAACAACAAAGCGGCATGCGTTTTTCTGCGCGAGACGTGGCCTTAAAACGCGGTTTTGATGCAAAAATACCCGTGATACTAGGCTCAGCAACCCCCTCTCTAGAAAGCATGGCGAATGCTCAAAATGGCAAATATACGTTACTGACGTTAAAGCAGCGTGCAGCCACGAAGGAAAAAACGTTTTACCGCGTGATGGATTTGCGTAATCAAAGGATTTTGGACGGTTTGTGCGGGCCGACGATGGATAGAATCAAAGCGCATTTAACCAATAAACAACAAGTGCTGGTGTTTATTAATCGTCGCGGCTTTGCGCCGATTTTAATTTGTCATCAATGCGGCTGGATGGCCGATTGTAAAAATTGCAGCGCGCATTTAACCGTGCATGGTCGCGAACAATCGATGCAGTGTCATCATTGTGGTTATAAACGTCCGTTGGCGCGTTCGTGTGATACGTGCCATAGCACGGAGCTTATTCCTGTTGGCGCAGGTACAGAGCGGCTGACGGGCTATTTATCCGAAGCATTTCCAGCGCATAAGGTGCTTCGAGTCGATAAAGACACAACGTCCGGCAAAGGGCGTTTGCAAGACGCACTTCAAAGCATTGAATCTGGCGACGTTGATATTTTAGTCGGTACTCAGTTGCTTGCCAAAGGCCATCACTTTAAGAAGTTAACACTCGTGGTCGTGGTGGATGCCGATGCGGGTTTTTACAGCCAAGACTTTCGATCCATTGAGCGGCTTGGCCAAGTGGTAACACAAGTAGCAGGAAGGGCGGGGCGTGAAGGTGGCGGCGAAGTGGTAATTCAAACGCATCACCCAGATAATCCATTACTGAATGTTTTGGTGCAAAAAGGTTACGGCAGTTTTTGTCAGACATTATTAAAAGAGCGGAAAGATTTTCACTGGCCCCCCTTTAGTTTTTTGGCGCTGTGTCGCGCACAGGGTCGTAATGCAGAGCAAGTAATCGCGTTTTTTATGAGCGTAAAGCAGTATTTGCGTTCTCTTGATGAGTCTTTTACATTGCTTGGGCCAGCGCCAGCGCCCATGGAAAAAAGGGCGGGGCAATTTCAATTGCAATTATTAATTCGTTCGAAAGATCGCTTTTTACTGTTACGCGCATTAAAATCTCTCCGTTTAATGCTGCGCAGCAAAGGTCAACGAAAATTAGTCGCCAATTTGCGTTTTAGCATTGATGTGGATCCGCAAGATCTCTCTTAGAATTGTGTATACCAGACATGGTTGATATGATTGCACGCATTAAAAATTAAGACAAGGAAATTAAATGGAGCGAACCGTATGTGTTTTTCGTGTGGTCATTGTTATTTTATTAGGTGTGTTATTAATGAGTCTGTTTTTAAAAGTGTTCCCGAATGTGTTTTATCGAGATAAGCCTGCTGGATTATGTGAAGCGATATTACCAGACAAACCTAATTGGGTCAGCAGTTTGGCAATACCAGATAACGCGCACTATGTGATGCCTTTACCTATGTCCGTTTTCGAAGACATTACGCGCGCCATTGTGAAAATAGACCCTAACACTTACACGGTTGTTCATCCATATTATATTGAAGGCTATCGTCGTACGGCTTTTTTTGGTTTTACGGATTGGTTTTGTATTACTGATACCGGGCAAGTGACATCAACGGCCACGCTTGGTCATTCCGATGTAGGGGTGAACCGAAAGTGGGTTGAGTCACTACGCGTTTTATTAAATAAACCTCGGGACTTGTAGCCATGCCTTCTTCCTTTAGTGATTGCATGAAAATGATTAAAGTGAGCAAAGCGTCTTCATCGATAGGCGATACGCGTTCAATTGCGGAGAGTGGTGGGGTTCTTTGTGAAGCAGCCGCTGTCGCCACTTTGGTAAGCACTGCGCAGCAGCTGACATTACATGAGAGGCGACAACATAGACAATTAAACGATATTTTCATCAATGATTTGTCTCCCCTTCGTAAAACCAGTTTAAATGAACAGTTGTGTTTGTTATTGGCTTGGCTGGGGAACTGCTGTGAAAGTGAAAGGTTCGGCAGCTCAACTTACTTTCGTGCAACCACGCTTTTTTTTCACACGTTTCAGATTCAAAGTATTCCACTTAATCATTACAGTAATGGGTGCATTTTAGCGTCATGCCTTGTATTGGCGTACAGCCTAGAAGAGGACGATGACCTGGAGTTATTAGGCTTTAAAAGGGAGCTTGCATCACAAGTTTCAGTTCATCATGCTGATATTTCATCGTGCATGAGGGTGTTGCTTATGCTCGTAAAACACGATTTATACCAAGTAGAAGATATTTATGCGCATTACTACAAAACCTTGTATGAGGAAGATAAGTCTTTAGATCATCAGTTATTTACGGCCTATTTAACATTGATTCGTACCAATGTTGATTTTCTTGCTTTTGATAATGAGACAACGCTGCATGCACTCAATCACTGCTTATTTAATAATGCCCCGCCGTTGCCGTTTCTTGCCTTAACATCAGATTTAATGGCGTTTGATCGCTGTAAAAAAATGGTGTCTTTATTAATTAATAGGTTTCCCCTTAACGTCCCTCCTGTGGCTGAAGAGGATAATTATAAAAGTTTAGAACATTGGGGGATCGCAGCGATAGACGTTTACTCTTATCTTGAAGAAGTTAAAATTTCGAGCATGCCGCATTCATTGATTCAGGCGCTACCTTCTTCGTTTGTCGCTCAATTAAAAATGCTTGATGAGTGCTGCTATCAACTTCTAAGCCTGAAACAGGCACCTTCTTGTTCGGATGCAGTACGGTTAACACTTCAAAATAGCGAGTGTCAAGGCGAAGTGCTGGCTTGGTTCTCTGAACTACCTAGACAAGCAGCAAGGAATAAGTTGTTTGCATTAATCAATGCTTCTGTTGAACTAAGCAGGGAGTCAATGCTGTATGTTAGTGATGCTGACTCTGATTCTGACTTTAACTTCTTTTCAGACGATGAGAGCAGTGGATTAAAGTGTTATGAGCAGCTCAGACCATCCTCTTCTAACACTGAGAGGAGCGCAGTATTTTTTAACGATGAACTCAGTGAATCGGCTTCTAACAATGATGCCGAGAGTGGTTTATGGGAAATGTCACCGTGATGGTCATATCTCGATAAAAGTGTTCCATGCATTATTCTACAAGCATAAAGAGGAAGGGGTTTATCAGTCGGGATATGTAGGCCTCACTGCCTTTAAAGTAGGCAGTGAGCCTTGTTGATTTTTTTAAGCGGTTTTTTTCGTTTTAAATTCTTCTGCTAATAAATGCACTGCTAACGCGTATTGCTTTGACGTGTTGTATTTGGTTATCACAAAAAAGTTAGGGTAGGCAAGCCAGTATTCGGTGTCTTTAGGGCTTTTAAACGCAAGCAGGCTGCCTTTGGTTGCTTGCTTGGCGTGTTGGGTTTTAATGCCATTACGATTAAGGCGGCTAATGCGGTGTTGTGCGTAGCGCGCCTTTGTGATCATGCGTTTGTAGTTATTACCGATGATGCTGGCTTGCTCAGTAATGCCTTGGTTATGTTTCCAGCCATGCACGCTTAAATAGTTTGCAATGCTGCCAATCGCATCGGCGGTATTATTGCGTAAATCTTTTTTACCGTCACCTGAAAAATCAACCGCATAAGCGCGATAGCTGGATGGCATAAATTGAGGTTGGCCAATAGCGCCTGCATAAGAACCATAGACGGAGGTTGGTTTGAATTTTTGCTCATGGCATAGGACAAGGAAGTTGGCTAACTCTTTTTTGAAAAATTGGCTGCGTCTTTCAAAATCAAAGGCTAAGGTTGATAAGCTGTCTAAGACGCGGTAGCTGCCTTGCTTGCTACCAAAATTCGTTTCAACGCCTAATATGGCAAGAATAATCTCTTGTGGGACACCGTATTTTTTTTCTGCTTTGACCAACAAGGCTTGATTTTTTTTCTGAAAGGTTAAGCCAGCATTAATGCGAGATTTGGTAATAAAAATGCCACGATAGTTGGTCCATGCGTTGGCTTCTTTAGGATTTTTAATGGAATGCAGCACTTTCTTTTTTAATTTAACCTGCGATAAAGTATTTACAAGTTCTTTTTTAGGAAGATGATATTGTTTTTCAACGCTTTTAATAAAGGCTTTAACATCATCACGTTCAATGAAAGAGGTGCCTGCAAAGGCTGATAGGGAATACGAAAGCAATAGAGCGATGGACAGGTTCTTCATGAATGGTTAACTTCCAAACGAATAAAAGCCGAGTATAAAAAACATAACCGCTAAAGTCACGCAGTGTGCTAACACGCTGTTGGGTCTGAGTTATCGATGACTTAGTGGGGTGTGTGTGGCAAATGATTAATAAGGACATCATTAATGCTAGGTTTGTCACCTAAATGAAAAACACTGTCTCCGTTATTATTGAGATGAGTAAGATCGCTTCCGTTGATTAATTTTTCTACAATAGGCAAATGGCCCATACTCACTGCCAACATCAGTGCATTATTGCCTTCAGCATTATGTAAAGTGAAATCAATAAGCGGAGCAGTAAGCAATAAATCAATCACTTTTTCATGACCATTTTGAGCCGCCAACATCAGAGCACTGGATCTTGATCTCGTGGTTTGAAGGTTTACGTCTGCGCCTTGTTCTAATAGTAAGCGCACAGTATCCACTTGATTATTAGCGCAAGCAAAACACAAAATGGTATAGCCATTTATCTCATGTGGAGTATCGATATTATCAGAATTAACGCCTTGTTCTAAAGGTTTGTTATCGCCAAGTTTTGCCGCTTTAAAAAATAATGATTGCATGAGATTAGTCCTATTTGAGTATCGGTGTGTTTTGTTTCTCAGTGGCTAATTCAGCTTCACAATGTAATAATTTTTTGAGAAGCCCTTTGGGTTGATTGTCTTCACCTATCCAGCCATTTGTTTTCAAAACATCTCGTTTTCGATGGTGTAATACATGAGGTTTAGCAGCATTTTCAGCTATTTCTTTCATGCTGGCACCTGCTACAGTGCTTGGTTTTTTTGCAAAGAAACCTTGTGACTGAAGTGGGCTTCCAGCTACCTTTGTATATTCTAGGCTAAATTTATCATGAATGTTATTTAACTCCTTATTGACTAACGTTGATAATACGGTGTGTTTTAGCGCTTCACTCATGGTTGATGATTGTATTTCTTGTATGAAATCACTAATTATCGGTAGTTTGTCTTCACTATTAGCGCTTAAACAGGCCAGAGCTGCTTTAAAGCATGTCAGTATATTCTCTATCGACGGCCTATCCTTAGGCTCGATTGATTTAGCAAATGGCAGCACACCAAAGCCTGCATTGGGATCCATATTAAAATCATATTCGCACATACCGGCAAAAGAAAAGATATCGGAAGCACAACTATAGGCCGCAGGTTTAGGTTCTGTTACAGGTTGATTAGGAAAGCATTTTATTTGAGAATATATAGGCAGTGAGCATAAGACCTCTGGCGCCATGTATTTAGGCGTACCAAACGGACTTGTTGCTTTTGATGCATCACTCAGGTTAATTGCGCCTCCAAAATCAACCATTGCAACGTTTATGCTTTTGTCGACATTTATTTGGCCAACAAAATTATCCCCTTTTATGTCACGATGTAATATCCCATTATCAAAGGCATGTTTCATTTGCTCGCCTGCGGAAATAACGAATCCTAAGCATTCAGAATCAGAATAAATGTTTTGTTTTTCTAACGCTCGGACGTTTGCCTTTAACTGTTCTAAGTGAATTATCGTAAATTCAGGGACGTCGCCAGTTGTATTATTAGACATTCTTTTGCAAATGGCAGAGTAAAAATCAGGATCATCAAACCCATCATAACCAAAATCAGTTTTTACCTTTTGTAAATTTGTCAGATTAAACCCCAATTTTTCCACTGCTGCTTTCCAGGGATGGGGTACCTTCGCTAAGCTATGGCCAGGAAAGCGATTCATAACGGTATAAAAATGATTGTCAATCTCTGCAGTGGCTTGTAAATAATTCATTGCAGAGAGGGCGTTAACTTCATTAATACTATGTTTAACAGTAGGCTCCACTTTAATAGCGCACTCTATGCCGTCTTCATTTTGGGCCGAAAATACTTGACCAAACTGCCCCGCTCCTAATCGCGCGCTTTTATCGACATTATCAATGACATATAATTTATCTTCTATGGCGATAAAATTATGATTAAGGCCAGGTATCCCAATGTCGATATTATTGCTGGTATTACTTGCTACCATTTGGTGAAAGCGTGGTAGATAAGCCGTCCCCAGTTTTCCTAGGATGATATTATTTGCACAGTTTTCGACAAGAAGTTCGTGTTGAGCCGCATCATTGGCAGCATCTCGCAGTTTGTGTTGAATGTCTTTGGCTTTTTGCCACTCAGCCGTCGTTATCTCAAGCACCATTAACTCCAGGAAAATATTCTATAGACTAAATGTAGCCCATGAAACTCCTTTGTGCTTACAAATCGACCCTACCGTCTTAAAAGTGGCGGGATAAGGAGCCGTTATCAATGTCGTTTAAATTAAAAATATAGCGTGATAACGGATGAAAAGATAAAAAGTTGTGATTAAATTGGGTACAGTTTTAACG
>CAWVYD010000002.1:0-32007 GCA_963934185.1 uncultured Legionellaceae bacterium
GTGTAATTCTATTTTTATAAAATATCAACTACTTTTTTAATGGGACAGCCCTGGGAGGGGGGGGGGGCTTTATTGATTGGAGATCTATCTTGTGATAGGCTTTTTTTTCTTCTAATTTATTGAGCTGTGTTAAATTCTTACCCAGATCAAAAAATTTTCCTTTGTATCCCTCTTTAATTTTTTCATCGATAACTAATTCTTTAGTAATGGCTTTTCCAGACTTTCCTACTAACCTTCTGCATAGATTCAGAAAAGTATTGATTACTATAACCCAAACTGGCGTGATGTCAGCAATAATAATGTCAGGATTTTTATTTATTACTTGGCGTTGGTGCTCTTGGGTTAAGGATAAACATTCTTTGAAAAGCACTCCATCTTTATCATTGCTTGATAAATGATTGTTATAAGCATTGACTAAATCTTCTATGTATTGATCTATTTCGTTTTTAACATTGACTGGGAGACTTGAGTCTTTCTCTGCAGGATTTTTTTCTAGAAGTGACTGTATCATGGTATGAAGCGTTAATACTTCTGGAGATATTTGTTTCGCTTTGGGGAGCAGTGAAGCGATAGGTACTATTTTAAGCGATTGATGAAATTCGTCTAACATATGATTTAAGTTCTCAATGACAACCTCAACTAAATTGATAGGATTAGTAGGAGACGTATAATTTAATGGATTCTTAATGCTTTGAATTACCGTATTGAAATGATTAGCATTGCTGTTAATGGCATCTTGTTTTTTACTTTGTACAAAGGGTTTATCGTTAAAATGATTGATAGAGACTAAACCATCATTTTTAGATAATGAAATTTTTAGGTGACTTAATTCTTCGGCGATTAAATCATAGTGCCGTCTTTGTGCCAATCGATGTTTATTAGGCCTATGATTTAATTTGTTAATACTTACTTTAATTGTGCTTTTGTTGTGTTCAATAGTTTGTTGAAGTTCAGAAACAGATTTTACTAACTGTTTGTAACTTGCTGTCATATCACTGATCGTAACTACTTCTGGCATAAGTACTCCCTAGACATCAACTGGTATATAAATTGTTCATTAGGTTAGATTTAGGATCTTAATTGGGATTTGTCAAGACAGTCGGGAATTATAAAATATTCAAGATTACCTCTTAAAAAATAATAAAAGTAAAAAATTAAGCTATCATCAATACCGCAGCGCGGGGAGGAGTCATTAATTGGCAACCTACTTTTTAAATGATATTTTTGTTGAGTGTTTTAATGGGATACCTTCTAAATGTATACAGATGACAATTTAGAGCAGTTGGTTTCTACGCATAATGTGGTTGTTGGTCACTTGAAACCCTAGAAAAAGGAATACGAAGAAACGTATAAAAGCGTTATGGATGAGGTTGCTCATGTTTGTGCTACAGCGCCTAGTATTCATGTGCGAGGAGCAAGAAGACAATAAGCGCATGCAATATTTTCCGACTTCCTGGTGTGGATCTGATTGCGCATTAAACAGTTGTAACAACACATGATGTGATAGAGCGCAGCTGTTTGAGTACATAATTTTTTATAAAGGAATTTTGAAATGCTTAAAAAAACATTCATTTTATTAGGACTTATGTCAGCGTTAAATGTAAATGCATTTCGCTGTGGTAACCAGTTGATTTCTTTAGAGGCAAGCTACGCTACCACCTATAAATTGTGCGGTGAGCCAGTATTTAAAGAGAGTTACTCAAAGCAATTTTGCCATCATAGTCAAATTAATGGTTCGGTGAATAGTGGTTGTATATCGGTTGAAATGGATACATTGATTTATAAACGAAATGGTATGACTCACACATTAAAATTTAGAGATAAAACATTAAAATCCATTGATTCTTGCAGGGTTTGTTAATCTGGTATTACTTTATTTATTGTTCAGCCTGGGCGTAAGGTTTACGGCCCAGACTTATTTAATTATCCGTTATATTCTTCAGTGCCTTTGGTGATAAGTTGATATTGTCGTTTATCAATAATCCCTGCATCGTATTTTTCTTTGGCATCAACAGACATTAATTGGCCCCGCTCTTGTACGAGTTTTCGAGTAGCAGAGGTGATTGTAGTCGGATCAACATTAAGTAGAATATCGCGAGTTTCTTGATCGAATACCAAATATTCTCGTAAAGCGACACGTTTGCCATCAATGGTAGGGATTAGTTTTTGCCAAATGCATAAGCGGATGGTCTCAAGAATATCAATGGTTCGGCCTGCACGTTCTTGGCCTGCAAAGGCAGTCACAAGTCGGCGCATGGTTTCGGCAACACCTGCCGTATGAAGCGTGGTATAAACTGGGTGCCCAGTAAGGGCAGCTTCAAGCGCGGCGCTAATGGTTTCAGCATCTCGACACTCGCCAACCATAATGAGGCCAGGTTTTCGGCGCAGGGCATTACGAACGCCTGCGGCAAAGCTAGGAATGTGGCGTGGTATTTCGGATTGGCTAACAACGGAAGAAATGGTTTCTATTTCATCGTAGACAAATTCAATGGGCGCTTCATACGTTACCACTTTTCGATTACTGTCTTCCCGTTCTATTAGGTAGCGGATGATGGATGCTAAAAGTGTTGATTTACCTGAGCCCGTAGCGCCAGTCACAAAAATAATGCCCTCTTGAGGGGATATGGCCTCAATGATTTTTTTAGGCAAGTCCATGGTCTCAAGTCGAGGCGGTGTTGTGGGGATGGTTCTCATGGTAATTTGAATACCATCATGGCCGTCAGTTTGACAAGCCGTCGCATTAACACGGTATCGATAACGCTCACTCCGGCTTGGGCGAAATTCATAATGGGTGTCGATGTCTGTGCCAGACATTAGCTGCGTGGTAGCATTTGAGCCATAGATCTCATTGATTAAATCCCCAACCTCAGTATTAGACAATGGGCGATTTGTGACTCGAAGCAAACGACCATAAACTTCAGCAAAAATAGCGCTGTTGGTTTGAATGGTAATGTCTGATGCGTTTAGATGTTCGCAGTGAGCCAATAACTTTGCCATTTCCATGGGATTAAAGCGAGTTGGTTCATCTGCCATTATGTTAGTGTGTGGGCTATTCATACAAAGGCTTCTTTATCCTTATTCTGCTTTAGGGATCACTGGTTGCCAAGCTTGATCAGTTATCTCAATTTGGGTTTCATTCGCAAGTGTTTCCATGGACTGATATTTTTTAAGGCGATCATCTAAACGTGTAACAGACGCACGCCACTCGCTACTTTTTATGTTGAGCTGAGGTAGCGCAACAATGCGTAGCACGCGATCATCGACTCGAATGCTTTCTGAATCGCCAGTAATGCCTAAATCAGTATGTGATACATAAGGTGGGCTTACCATGTTCATGGCTAATAATTTTCTATAACGAATAATACCGGTAAAGTCATGTTTAAGGCGTGCCAGATTATCTGAGAAGATACTGTCCGCTTGTTCTATGCCTTTTTGCCAGCCTTCACGGGTGTAACGATCCCAGGCTTCACGCTCTAAATTATCTCTAGGTAATACACTTGAATTGGGGCGTTCAGGTAACTTGTAATCAAGCCAAATGTATTGGCGCCAGGTTGGCGCGGTGGTCGTAAAACGGGCTTGTTTCTCAATTTTATAGGCGGTATTTGCGACACGTATGGCACTTGGGGTCGCTAAATTTAAAAGATTGTGGCCTTCGCTTAAAATGGGCGGCACAACGTTATTTTCAAGCATTAAACTCTCAAATTCATAGACTTTATCTAAGCGTCTTGCATGGCGTGTTAGGTACATGTTAATGTCTTTGGCGCGATAAGCTAGCCCGGATTGAGCGCCAATGCTAAAGGCTGTTTCTTTCATGGCTAACACGCGAATGCTTGACTTCAACTCGCTCATGTCGCTTGGCCCTGCTCGGCCCATGGCTTGAAGGCCTTCTAATGTTTCCGTATTGCCTACGTATGGACTTCTTTTATGAGTAGATGAGCAGGCAGCTACAGCTAATAGTGCAATGATACTTACGGTTAAAAAGGCAGCTTTAAGCTTTGGCATATCTTAGTTCAACTATTTTTAATTTAGGGTAAATTCGAAGGTTTGCTTTTTCGCCAGCTAAGTAATCAATATTTCTAAATATGTCACCAAACTGTTCGTCTTGGCTGGTTAGACTAATAAGGACAGGAATGGCTGGCGGGGTGCCCAGAACGCGAAGTCGGTAGTAATTTGCTTTGGCTAAGCGTTGTAATAATTCTTCAATAGGGCCAGACCAGTCAATTGAGGCTCTGGCTTGCATATTAAAGCTACTCACGTTAACTAAATCTTTAGGTTGGTAAGGCTTGGATTCTTTTTCAATTTTAGCCAGTTCAATGAGAGAACGGCTTACTGCATTGGCTGCTTCGGCTAATTTGATGCTGGCATCTGCACTGGGTGCATTTTGAGGCGGTTTTTTATTAATTGACTTAACACTGCAAGCACTTAATAACAAAGAAGCACAAAGAGCAAATATAAGTTTAGACGTCATAAGACCAGCTATGTTTGTAATGATTACCAACGATTGAATCAAAAAAGGGTGTTTATTGTCAAGTACATACGAAGTTTGAGACGATAATTTATGTTTGTCTACCTTGTGTTTGAAATAATGAAAAAAACACTTGCCCGACTTTTTTGTGTTTTATACGCCTAGAATGAAAAGGAAGTGCGTCAATAAGCGTCGGGCTTTCTATATAGAGAAGTGTATTTGCCGATAATTTAGTCGTTAATTCCTTCAAAACGTCATGGCACAGAGTCGAAGCGAAAGGTGGGTCGATAAAAATAAGCTGATAGGGCGCGAGTGAATTTATTTTAATGAAGCTTAATGCGTCTGTGTTATGAAAAATAATAGGTGCACCTTTTAAAAATGCGGCATTTTTTTTTAATGTTTGATAGATCTTAATGTCTTTTTCTATCAGCGTGCTTTGCTTCGCCCCACGTGATAACGACTCAAAACTGAGTAAACCACTGCCGGCAAAAAGATCGAGTGTTGCTACTTGGTTAATGTCTTGTTGAAGCCAATTAAACAAGGTTTCTCGAATGCGACTGCTGGTGGGCCGAAGCCCCTCAGCATTTAAGATGTCAATTTTTTTGCCGCGATATTTACCGCCAATGATGTTAGGACGCATGGTTTTATTTACCAACAGTGATGGTGATTAAGGCATTAGGATTGATGGTTTGTTTAAATGCAGTGTTGATGTGACTTAATTTAACCTGTTTAATTTTATCTAAGTAAGTATCAATGTAATCTTCTGGCAACTGATAAAGTCCCATAGTAAGCAGCGTATTATTAATGCTTTTATTGCTGCTTAAACGAAGCGGGAAGCTACCAATTAAATATTGTTTTGCAGCCTTTAATTCACTTTGTTTGGGGCCATTTTTTAGAAATTCATTTAATGTATCAAGCGTAACGCTTAGTGCCTCTTTGGTTTTTTCAGTTTGAGTGGCAAGGCTGATGCTAAAGGGGCCAGGGGTTTGGAATGTTTGAAATGAGCTATAAACACCGTAAGTTAAACCACGTTTTTCACGCACTTCGTTAGCCAACCTTGAGATTAAGCCGCTGCCGCCTAAGGTGTAATTACCTACGATTAAAGGAAAGTAGTGTGGGTTGCTGTGATCAATTCCGAGTTGGCCAATGAGAATATTGGTTTGATTGGAAGGAAAGCTTATGGCTTGCGTATGGGCTTGTTGACTGCGACTGATAATGGGAAGTGTATGATCAGTCGTTGCTGTTTGAATGGTTAAAACATTGCTTAATTTTTCGCTGAGGGCTTTTGCTTCAAAGAGCGTTAAATCCCCCGTGATGGCAATGATAGCATTGTTAGCAGTGTAGTGCGTTTTAAAAAAAGACTCAATGTGTGAGCGTTTTATTTGAGATATTGTTTGTGTGGTACCCAGTGCACTGTGACCATAGGGATGGTTTGGATAAAGGCTGGAATAAAAGGCATTACTTGCTACCGCGCCTGGTTTTTCATTCATGTAATGGATGGTGGTTAGCAGTTGTTCTTTTTCTCGCTTAACGCTTTGAGACGAAAAGCTGGGTTTACTCAAAATACTTTCAAGCGTTGCCAGCGCGTGTTTTAAGCTGCTTTTTTGGCTAAGCGAACGCAATGAAAAGCGTGTGGTGTCTTTGTCTACATCGCTTGAAAAAAGGGCACCATAATCTTCAAATTGTTCGGCAATTTGAGTGGCATTTAAATCAAGCGTACCTTGATTGATAAGGCTAGCAGTTAGCGTCGCAAGCCCCCAATTTTTTTCATCAAACGCTGAACCGGCACGAAACGCAATGCTTAAATCAACCATAGGTAAGTCTGTTGCCCGCACAAATAAAACCTGACTACCCTTTTGTGTTTGCCAGCGCTCTATGTTGATGCTTTGGGCGAGCGAAGAGAATGACAGAAGGCTACTAATTAGGGCAATGAAAATGCGGCTCATGACTCTCTCCTGGTAGATGTATTAATAACGTGTGGCTTATTTGGAATAAGTACGGCGTTGGTGAGATTATTAGGGGTTAAATATAAACGCGCAACGTCTTGAATTTGCTTGGGGGTAACGGCTTTGATTTTTTCTATGTAATCCAATCCCGTTTGCGGGCTTAAACCAATGCAAGTAAGCATACCAAGTTCCATGGCTAGGCCAAACACAGAATCTTTAGCGTAGATGTTTGAGGCAAGAACCTGGTTTTTAATGCGGTTTAATTCGGCAGGGGAAACCAGGTAACTTTGCAAACGCTGAACTTGGGCGAGTAGGTCTTTTTTCAATAGAGGTACATCATTTAATTGCTTAACCACACCAAATAAACTGAATTGGTTGTCATAACGATCGTACATGTCATAACTGGCGCTGGCTTCAATGGCAGATTGTTTGCCACGGACCAATTCCTTAGCGAGCCGTGAACTGTTGCCGCCACTTAATATGCCAGCCATTACTTCAAGGGCATAAGGTTGCCATTTTTGATTATCTGCAGCAGTCATTAAGCTTGGTGTCGAGTAGCCCATCATTAACATAGGTATGTTTGCCTTAACGCTTGGTTTAACGCTTACTTCTTTTTCACCTAAGCCAACGGGCTCTCTTTGTGGTTTGCGTACAGGTAATGGGCGGCAGGGAATACCGCTAAACTTCTCACTGACTAGCGCTAGAACGGTTTTAGGCAGTTTATCACTAACGATAACCACCGTTGCGTTATTGGGGGAATACCATTGTTTATACCACTGTTTGAGATCCGTGACTTTCATGTTTTTTAAATCATCCATCCAACCAACGACTGGGTGGTGATAGGGCGATGTTAAGTGTGACAGCGCCATGAAACGTTCATAAAGAAGCGCCTGTGGGTTATCGTCTGTTCGCATGCGACGTTCTTCGCGGACTACCTGTATTTCTTTGGCAAATTCAGCAGCATCCAAATTAAGATTAGCCATGCGATCAGCTTCTAACGTTAAAAAGATAGGCAGCTTGCTGCTGTTGATTTTTGCAAAATAGGCCGTGTAATCTTTAGAAGTAAAGGCATTTTCTTGACCGCCATTTTGAGCAATTAATTTTGAGTATTCGTTAGGTGCATAACTGGCAGTGCCTTTGAACATCATGTGCTCTAGTGCGTGAGATATGCCAGTAATACCGCCAGGTTCGTCGGCTGAGCCAACTTTGTACCACACCATAGCGACGGCAACGTTAGGTTTATTGGTTTGTTTAATAATAATCTTAAGGCCATTGTCTAACGTGGTTTGCAGCACAGGGGCAGCAAAGGTTGTACCAATGGATAACACAAATAGGGCAATGCTTTTTAGGAGCTTTGAGTTTGTCATAGTGAATGCAGCCAGGTGGCAAAAAAGATGTTAGAATTCCACACTTTTAGTGGTTTGTATACAAAAGAGATCTATCATGCTTGGGATTTTCCGACGAAAGAAAACACCGACACCAGCGAACAGTGCTGTACCTGCGGAGAGTGAATCAGTACAAAATTCACCAAAATTACCACAAGAAGAGCGTGCGCAACCCTCTAATATTGAAGTCAATACGTTAGAGGTAGAAGCAAAAAATAAGCCTTCATTATTCCAACGGTTTAAGCAGGGTTTGCACAAAACCAGGCAAAATTTTGGCGATGGTTTAGCCAATTTAATCTTGGGTAAAAAGAAAATTGATGCCGAGCTACTCGAAGACATTGAAACTCAATTATTACTTGCTGACGTTGGGGTTGATGCAACCAATCGGATTTCACATGCCTTAACTCAAGCGGTTAAACGTAATGAGTTAACCGATGGCAATGCGTTAATGCAAGCGTTAAAAGCGCAACTGCATGACATGCTTACCCCCCTAGAGCAGCCGTTAGTAAGTCAACTGCATGAATCAGAAAACACGCCTTATGTGATTCTAATGGTGGGCGTTAATGGCGCAGGAAAAACAACAACCATTGGAAAGCTTGCTAAACAGCTGAGCCTTGAAGGTAAAAAAGTCATGCTTGCAGCCGGGGATACGTTTCGTGCAGCGGCGGTAGAGCAGCTTCAAGTTTGGGGTGAACGCAATCAGATCCCAGTGATAGCGCAGCATACAGGCGCGGACAGTGCTTCAGTTATCTTTGATGCATTTAATGCCGCAAAAGCACGTGGTATGGATGTTTTAATTGCTGATACAGCAGGTCGATTACACACGCAGCATGGTTTAATGGAAGAACTTAAAAAAGTAAAACGAGTCATCCAAAAGTTAGATGAAAAGGCGCCGCATGAAGTGATGTTGGTGCTTGATGCCAGTATTGGTCAAAATGCGTTAACGCAAGCCACTCAATTTCATGACGCGGTAGGCGTAACGGGCATTACGATGACGAAGTTAGATGGCACTGCTAAAGGTGGAATTTTATTTGCAGTGGCAGAACGTTTATCCATTCCATTCAGATACATTGGTATTGGTGAAGATATTTCTGATTTGCGAGCGTTTGAAGCGACAGCCTTCGTGGATGCACTTTTTGATGAAGAGCGATTGCTTGAAGGTGAAAATAAAGCCATTAAACAAGAAGCGCTTGAGGAAGCATAATTTTAGGATGACGTGTTAGTATGATAACGGTAGATAATGTATCAAAACATTATGGCAAAGCGCGGGATGCGCTAAGTCATGTGAATTTTAAACTCGATAGTGGTTCTATGACGTTTTTAACGGGCCATTCTGGGGCAGGGAAAAGTACGTTATTACGATTATTATCTTTAGCCGAGCCTTTTTCAGGTGGGGATATCGTGCTTAATGGACAATCGCTTAGACAATTAAAGCGAAAGAAAATTCCCTATTTACGTCGTAACATGGGGCTTATTTTTCAAAGCCCTAATCTACTTAATGACCGAAGCGTTTTCGATAACGTGGCATTACCTTTAATGATTTCAGGCGTTGCTGATAAAGAAATGGCAAGGCGAACTCATGCTGCACTTGACATGGTTGGTTTACTAAGCAAAGAAAAAAGTATGCCAATGGAACTGTCAACGGGCCAACAACAACGCATTGGTATCGCGCGCGCAGTGGTTCATAAGCCTTCCGTTATTTTGGCAGATGAACCAACCGGTAATTTAGACCCTGCGCTGTCTAAAGACATCATGTCACTGTTTAGCACCTTAAATGAGTTTGGGGTCACGGTATTAATCGCAACGCATGATTTAGGCCTGATTGCGACCATGCGTTATCCCATTTTAGTGTTAAAAGAGGGGCGTTTATGTTAAGTACAACATTAGCTGCTTATGCTCGTTCCCATCGTAATGCCTTGTTGCTAAGTTTTTCTCAATTTCGTCAATCCATGTTAAGCAGTTCATTGTTGATTTTAGTTATTAGCATTGCGTTTTCCTTGCCGATTGCCTTATGGGTGTTATCGATTAATGCCAAAGCCATTACTAATACGTGGCCTCATTCAACGCAGTTGTCGATGTTTATTGATAAAACATTAGTCGCCGAAGAAACAACGAGGCTATTAACCGCAGTACGGCAACAACCCTTGGTTGCGTTTGCTAATTATATTTCTCCTGAACAAGGGCTTCAAACATTAGAAGAAGAAACGGGCATGGATAACGTTGCCTCGTTACTAAGTAATAACCCTTTGCCTGCCATTATTGAAGTGCATCCAACAACGCTCAATCAAACCAGCGTCGAACCTTTATTAACGGTATTAAGTCAAATGAAAGGCGTTTCGCAGGTGCAGATGGATCTTCAATGGTTATTGCGTTTGGATTCTATTTTAACGCTGGCTCAAAAGGGCGTGATGGGTTTGATGGGATTGCTTTGCGCTGCAGTGATCTTGGTTGTAGGTAATACCATTCGTTTGGCAGTGATTAATCGGGAAAAAGAAATTGAAGTTTTAACGCTTATTGGCGCAACCAACGCATACATACGTCGACCTTTTTTATATTTTGGTGGTTTGTATGGCTTATTGGGGGCGCTGTTTGCTTGGTTAGGTTTGTCAGTGTTGATGCTGTGGTTGCAACAAAGTGTTAGCAATATTGCGCGCTTGTACTATACTCATTTTCACTTAATCGGTATGTCGTTGTCGCAAGGGTTAATACTGTTATTGCTAGGTGGAGGCCTAGGCTATTTGGCCGCATTTTTCAGTGTTAGCCAGCAATTACTGAAAAAAAGCAGTGATTATGGGTTTTAATCAATAAAAAACGTAAAGATTTCGATAAAAATTATGCATCGTTTCGTATTTATGTTAAAAAGGAACGGTTAAAAAGGTTAAAAAACAATCATAATTTGTTTGAAGTGAGGACCGAATCATGAACGCATCATTAGCAACCATTAATTTGCCCATCGGCAGTGTCAGTAGTTACATTACTCGGGTCAATCAATTACCGATGTTAAGCAAGGAAGAAGAGCTTGAATATGCTCAAAACTACCAAGAAGAAGGTAACATTGAGTCAGCTCGAAAAATGGTATTAGCGCACTTACGTTACGTTGTACGTGTGGCGCGGGGTTATGCCGGTTATGGCTTGCCGCTGGCTGATCTTATTCAAGAAGGTAACTTAGGCTTAATGAAAGCGGTTAAACGTTTCAACCCGGATGTGGGTGTACGTTTGGTGTCGTTTGCTGTTCATTGGATTAAAGCTGAAATACACGAATTTGTTATTAAAAATTGGCGCATTGTTAAAGTCGCTACCACCAAAGCGCAGCGTAAATTATTTTTTAATTTGAGATCCATGAAAAAACGTTTGGGTTGGTTTACAGACGAAGAAGTGGGTAACGTTGCAACCGACCTTGGTGTGAGTCGCGAAGAAGTTTTGCGTATGGAACAACGTTTAAATGCAATGGATGCGCCGTACGACGGCCCAGACGGTGATGATGATATGGCTTATTTGGCGCCGAGCCATACGCTTAGTGATTCAAGTTCCGATCCTGCGCAGTTGATTGAAGCCACTGACAGTGAAGTGTCTGCTAATCATCAACTGTTTGAAGCCATGACGTTACTGGACGTACGAAGCCAAGATATATTACAACGTCGCTGGCTTAATGATAAAAAATCTACCTTACACGAATTGGCTGCGGAGCACGGCGTATCTGCAGAACGCATTCGCCAGCTAGAAAAAGCCGCCATGACGAAACTTCGTAGTCAAATAGAACGGCATTAACATCTGTTCATTCTAATGTGTGTGAGTAGGGCATAAACTTTTCTCACACACTCACACTTTGTACTTAATTTTTGATAGGTAATGTAATGATTGGGTTGGCTTTTTGTTCAGCCGTTTCAGCCATTTCTTCTGCACGCTCATAGGCAGCGCTCATTGATTTAGTAATCGTAATGTCAAGGCGATTTTGTAGCGCACGGTACCGTTCCTTAGTAGAGTCTGGCGCCATCATTTCAGTAATAATGTCTAGCAAACCTTGTTTTCGAAAACAGTCTAATGCAGCAAAGGTGGTACCCCCCTTAGAGGTAACGTTAATTATTAATTGTGCAACGCTATCTTTTGGAGAAACGTCTGTTTTGTTGCCTAATGTTTGGTTAACTAAGGCCATTGCACCAGAGAACGTTTGTTCAACTAAAATGCCTGCATCCTTTTGTGTTAATCCCATATCAATAGCGCATTGTTTCATGTTGTTTTTAAATTGACGAATAATCAATGCGTTATTTGATGGGGAGGGTTGTAATTCTCCTTCAAAATCAGCGCGTATTTTATCCATAGCCAATAATGAGTTGATGCCGCGTTTTTCATAGACATCCAGCAAACATTCAATTAATAAATAAACATAGGCTGAGCCACTGCCAGACGTTGCGGTTACCGCATTAAGGAGGGTTTCATTGTGCAATGTAATCGGGCAGCCAAAAGCAAGTGTAATGGTATTAACCTGGTTTAATTGCGCGTTACTTAGAAAAGTGGTTGGTTTAACGTAGCTTGCGCCAGTGCCTTTGCCAATGGAGGCGGGGGTGTTAGGCATTAAACGGATAATGTTTGCATTAGGCGCATTTAGCAATGATTGAATGGTATTAATGCTGATGCCAGCCATGACTGAGATCAGTGGTTTTTCATCCAGTACTGGCGCAATGTCTGTCAGTACTTCCTCCGCGTTGAAAGGCTTAACCACTAAAATAATGCTATCTGATTTGATTATTGCTTCTTTATTACTTTTAGCCACCTTGAAAGTATGCGTGGTTTTGTTAAAGGTGAAGTCTATTGACGGCAAATGATTAATACTGGGACTGGATAAAATAATTTTATCTGGGGTAACGCCATCATTTAACAGACCGCCAATAACTGTTTTAGCCATGTTGCCACGGCCTATAATAGCAATAAGATTGCTTTCTTCCATTGTTCCATCCTTTGTATTAGTTTGATGAATAGTAAAGCTGAGGCTTCTCGATAAAACTGAGTTAGAACGTTGGGCAAGTACTCTTCGAGAAAATAATGAGAACATTGAGAATTCGCTTGATTAATAAAAAATAGTTAACAGTATAAAATAATAATCCTTATCTTAACCTTAAGGATTGTTTGAGTCTAAGGTGTGTAGATGCTAAATTAAGCATTTTTGTTATGGGGAAACATATGCCTACCTTTGATGTGGTGTCAGAAGTCGATTCACACGAGCTGAGTAATGCAATCGATCAAGCCAATCGTGAAGTAACAACTCGTTTTGATTTTAAAGGCAGCGGTGCGAAATATGCACTGGTGGAAGAACAAATTATTTTAACGGCGCCCAGTGACTTTCAAGTGCAACAAATGAAAGAAATATTAGTCGCAAAATTAATTAAACGAAACATCGATTCACAAACGCTAGAATGGGGCAATATTGCCAGTAATTTGAGCGAAGCCAAGCAAGAAGTTAAAGTACGTCAAGGCATTGAAAAAGACATCGCTAAAAAAGTCATTAAATGCATTAAAGAGTCAAAAGTTAAAGTGCAAGCGGCCATTCAAGGCGAGCAAATTCGGATCACAGGTAAAAAACGTGATGACTTACAACAAACGATTGCATTACTTAAAAATGAAGAGTTCGAACTTCCGTTACAATTTAATAATTTTAGAGATTAATAACGATGTTATGGCGCCAGATTGACTTAGCTTATCAATGTGATGGCAGCCGATTTTTTGAGCAATTACTAACGTTTAATTGCCCCACTTGGCTCGACAGTTGCGCGCATGCGCAACTGGGCCGTTATGATGTCTTTGCTGCTGAGCCTTATGACACGTTAACTCAAAACGGTGAGGGTACGATTCATTCGTCCTTAAATGACTTAAAAGAAAAGGAGTCTGATTTTTCAGACGTTTTATCCAAACGTTTACCAAACATTCATGGCCAAGCTGGCGACTTTATTTTTTCTGGGGCAATGGGTTATTTTTCTTATGAATTTGGCGTAAAACGTGCAGGCATTTTATGTCTAAATCCATCACCCCATGGGGCGTTTGATGCCTAGTTTGGTTTATACACCTGGGCGGTAGTGGTTGATCATAAATTACGTAAAGCAACACTGGTGTATTGAGATGAGCAAAGCAGTACGACATTAAGTATTCAAGGCATTGAAGCCATGTGGTGCAACGCAAAAACAGCGAAAACATCGGCTACGGCTTTCGCCTTAACAAAATCGTTCCAGTCAAACATTTCTTATGCGCAGTGTGAAGACGCATTGACTAAGATACAAAAACACTTAAGCGCAGGCAACACGTACCAAGTTAATTACTCGCATTGTTTTAGCGCGCCGTTTGAAGGCGATGCTTTTTCAGCCTACTTAATACTAAGGCAGAAAAACCCAAGTGAGTTTGCGGCTTTTTTACGCTTACCGTTTGGCGATGTGTTAAGTTTTTCGCCGGAACTGTTGGTGCGTGCATCGGTTAATAAATTATTAACCAAACCCATTAAAGGCACGGCTGCCCGCGCTTTTGATGAGAAAAAAGATAAAATCATTAAAAAAAAATTAAAAACATGCCCTAAAAATTGTGCTGAAAACACCATGATTGTTGATCTGATGAGAAACGATTTAAGCCGGGTTGCTAAAATAGATTCAGTGCATGTGGATACATTTTTAGAAATTGAATGCTTACCCAGTGTGTTTCATTTAGTCAGTACCCTTTCTGCAAAATTGGCGAATGAATTTAGTTACTTAGATGTCTTACATGCGGTATTACCAGGAGGCTCGATTACTGGGGCGCCAAAGTATCGAACCATGCAACTGATTGAGTCTTTAGAGCATCAGGCGCGAGGCGTTTATTGTGGCTCAATAGGTCATCTGTCAACTGCGCGTAATATATGTTTTAATATCGCAATTCGCACCATTACAGCTGCCAGCTAGCGATTATATTGTAACGCAGGTGGTGGCATTGTTTTAGATTCTTCAGTCGAAGCAGAATACCAAGAAACATACGACAAAGTGACCGTGTTAACGGAAACACTTCAACAATTTTCACGTATACTTCGCGCGGACATAACTTGAGGTTTGGAACAAGTCTAAAACCTCAACTTATGTCCGCGCAAAGTATCGTACTTCTGGGGCAGCTCAGAAAGCAGGAGCGGTATGAAACGATCTATTTATCAAATTTTCCCAAGAGTTGAATTGCCCAATCGAAATTGGCCCAATCAAACGCATAGCAACGTACCTACTTGGTGCAGTATTGACTTGCGAGACGCCAATCAATCGTTACCTAAGCCTATGTCAATTGACAATAAAATCATGTTATTTTCATTTTTGGTGTCATTAGGTTTTAAACAAATTGAAGTGGGAACGCCTGGTCGTTCGCCTGAAGATGCGTTGTTTGTTCGACAATTAATTGAAGAGAAATTAATTCCATCCGATGTCACCATTCAAGTGACGACACAACTAATAGAAGCGGGCATTGATGCAACCCTTAATGCGTTAAAAGGCTGTGAAAACGTTATTATTAATTTGTGTCAGTCGGTTTCGTCGTTAAGACGAGAAGAAATTTTTGACATGAAGGAATCTTGTTTACTGGAACGTATTGAGTCAAACATTCAGTACGGAAAAAAACAAGCCGCTCTGGTCTTAGCCAATGAAAATTATCAATGGGCTTTTTCGGTGGAAGGGTTTAACACAACGGAGCCAAATTTTTTAGCGCTTCTTTGTCAGCGTGTTATTACCGTTATTGCACCAAGCGTTGAAAAGCCTATGATTTTAACGTTTTTGGCAGCGGTTGAAACAGACTTACCAAATTACTTTGCTGATCAAATTGAATGGTTGTTATTAACGCTGCAAGAACAATCTCATGTGATCTTTAGTGTGCAAACACATAATGATCGCGGTAGCGCAGTTGCCAGTACGGAGCTTGCATTGCTAGCGGGTATTGAGCGAGTGGAAGGGTGTTTGTTAGGTCATGGTGAACGAGCAGGTGCGTGTTGTTTATTAACCTTAGCTTTAAATTTATATACGCATGGATTAGACATTGATTTGGATTTTTCTAACATTGCGCAAGTAGTGTCGGTATTTGAACACTGTACGGACATTGATGTTTCTCCGCGTCACCCTTATGCTGGCGAGCTGGTTTTTGCTGCATTTTCTGCGCCGCATCAATTTGCTATTAAGGAAGCATATATGGCCTATTGTCAGAGCGATAAAAGTGAATGGCATGTACCTTATTTACCAATGGATCCAAGTGATGTTGGCCGTGGTAATGATGATGTCATCCGTTTAAATGCATTATCTGGGCGTTCGGGAATTGCTTATGTGATGGAAAAAAGCCATGGTTATCGTCTTCCCAAAAACATGCAGCATGAGTTTAGTGCCTTCATTAAATTAAGAGCATTAGAACATGGCGGTGAACTAACCTCCGAGCAGGTATGGGAGTATTTTGCTGAGCATTATTTTAAAGGCAAAAAAACCTTTGAGTTAAATGCTGTAAGTTTTGAAAAAAGTGAGCGTGATAATAAGTTAAGCTGTGAAGGAGAAGTCGTTTGTCATCAAAAATCATACCCTTTAATTGGCATGGGTACTGGCGCTTTAGATACCGTCATGACAGCATTAAAAAAAACGTTTGGGTTAAGTTTTGACGTGCTTGATTATCATCAACATGCGTTAGGTCATGGATCAAATGCAACGGCGGTGTCGTATTTACAGATAATCGATTCAAACAACGACAAATATTGGGGCGTTGGCGTAGACAGTGATACAACCTTAGCCACATTAGACGCATTATTTTGTGCATTAAACCGTAAAATGGATAACGAATAATATGATAGAAATCGACAGAATGGCATTGGTGTTTCAACCGAAAAAAGCATTTATTGATTGGTTAAAAAGCATTACAGAAGGCGGCTTTGAAGAAGGGGATAGTTTATCAGAAATGACGATGATAACCGAGCCAACGGTTGTGCTTATTCCAATCATTGAAGACGATGAAGCGTTTAATGAGTATGTACTAACTCATTATTTAGGGTGGCTCACATATGAATTATCCAGCTGGAGCACGAACGAAGACGAATGGCCTGAAGGGCGAGATTTAGAGGCGTTTCAAAATTATTTTGATATCAATGTTCATAGCCTTGTCATCGATAATGTGAATGACAATTACATGATGCAAGAAAACACCACCATTCAGTAAGCCAACTATCTTGGCTACGTTCTTAGGGGGGCATTAACAATTCCCCCCTTAAGTCATGTGAACCATGATATCGTTTTGTTACTTACGCAGATTTTATTATCTGCGCGTTTCTAAGTGCGCGGCGCATGATTTTGCCAACGTTCGTTTTAGGCAGCTCATCTACAAATTCGATGATTTTGGGGACTTTATAACCGGTTAAATGTTCACGGCAGTGAGCAATGATGGCTTGCGTTGTTAGTTCAGGATTTTTCTTAACGATGCAAGCCTTGACTCGCTCGCCACTTTGTTCATAAGGCACGCCGATGACGCCAACTTCAAGTACATCGTCTAATAATGAGATGACTGCTTCAACTTCATTAGGATAGACATTAAAACCAGAGACAATGATCATGTCTTTAATTCTATCGACAATATAAACAAAGCCCTTTTCATCAATGCGAGCAATATCACCCGTTTTTAACCAGCCATCTTCATCGAGCACGTGTAGGGTTTCAATCGGGCGTTGCCAATAACCTTTCATAACTTGTGGCCCGCGAATGCAAAGTTCGCCAGATTCATGGATAGCTAACTCGTTGCCATCCTCGTCCCTAATGCTAATTTCGGTAGAAGGCACAGGCAAACCAATACTGCCATTAAATTTCTCAATGTAAGAAGGGCTCATGGTAACGGCGGGAGATGTTTCCGTTAGTCCGTAAGCTTCTAAAATAGGCGTTTTTGTGACCTCGTGCCAACGAGTTGCAACAGACTCTTGTAAGCTCATGCCACCAGATAAAGTGTATTTTAATTTTGAAAAATCAACGTCAACAAAATTTGGATCATTAAGTAAGGCATTAAACAGCGTATTAACACCCGTGAAGGAGGTGAATTGTACGTTTTTAATTTCTTTAATAAAACCAGGAATGTCGCGTGGGTTAGTGATTAAAATGTTACGTGCGCCGTGCTTTAAAAAGGTTAAGCAGTTCGCCGTTAATGAAAAAATATGATAGAGCGGCAGGGCCGTAATAATAAGTTCATTTTCTCCCTCATTAAACACAGGAGAGATCCAGCTGCTGGCTTGTTCTACATTAGAAACCATATTTCGGTGTGTGAGTATTGCGCCTTTAGCAACGCCCGTCGTGCCGCCTGTGTATTGTAAAAAAGCGGTGTCTTCACCTGTTAGTAATGGGCGATGGTAGGTCGACTGCGAACCAGATTTCAATGCATTTAAAAACGTTGTTGAACGCTTGATATGGTAAGAAGGCACCATGCGTTTGACGTATTTGACGATAACGTTTACCAAGGTACGTTTGGGCCAAGGAAACGCATCACCAATATCGGTGGTAATAACGCGTTGTATGGTATTTAACTTTGTTTTAGCTGCGGCGATGGTGTGTGCAAAATTACTTAAAACAACAATGGCTTTAGCGCCAGAATCATTAAGTTGATGGGTTACTTCTTCGGCGGTGTAGAGTGGGTTGGTATTAACGGCCACCATACCAGCACGTAAAATACCAAACAAAGCGATTGGGTATTGTAATAAGTTTGGCATCATAAGGGCGATGCGATCGCCTTGCTTAAAACCTAGTGTGTTTTGTAAATAGCTGGCAAACTGCCGGCTTTTTTCTTCAAGATCTGAGTAGGTTAATGCTTCGCCCATGTTTTGATAGGCGACGTTATTCGGGTAGCTGTTAAAACAAAACTCTAACAAATCAACCAGCGATGAATATTCTTCGGGATTAATGTCGTGAGGTACGCTTTCAGGGTAGTTTGCTAACCAAATTTTTTCCACAGAGATGGATCCTTATGTCTATACACGTTGGTATATACCTGTGTTGCTCCAAGATGTGTCGTTTCAGGGGTCGATATTTTTCGGTGGTAAATTTAACACGAGTGAAGCTTAGCTCGCTCTATGGCGAATGAGATCTGAATTTATCACCGGAAAATATCAAACCATAAAACGACGCATCTTGAAGGAGCGCTAGTATATGTCTGTTTTTCGTAAAATACGCGTGTTAGTATACCTTAAAAAACAGCAAAATGGAGACATTGATGTTTGATAATCCTCTGAAAGAAGAAGCTTTTAAATTAAAAGGGCGTTTATTTACATTAACTGTACTTGAGTTAACTCCCTGTCGTTTACAAGACTTTGAAGAAAGCGTTAAACGTATTTATCATAAAGCGCCCAACATGTTTTCTAATACGCCGATTGTGCTTGATTTAAAATTACTAAAAGGCGGTTCATTTGATTTGCGCGGTGTGATGGATGCGTTATTACAATTTAAAATGATCCCTATTGCTGTTCAACATGCCTCGATGATCCAACAAAAATCTGCTGCGGCATGTGGTTTAGCCGTTTTATTATCACGTGATGGTAATGAAGCAGAGCCGCTTGCTAAGGCGTTGGATAATTCTGATGCGGGCGCTGTGGTGACTAATTCTATTAAACATCGTCAACCACCTAAGGTGGAAAAGCCAACCAAAGTGAGTATTGCAAAGGTTGAAACCAGTAAGCGCAGTACGACTCAACCAGTAATGAGCGCGAGAACGTCAAAAGTCATTACGCAACCGGTAAGATCGGGGCAGCAAATTTATGCCAAAAATGCGGATTTAATTGTGCTTGCTTCTGTGAGTACTGGTTCGGAATTATTGGCTGATGGCAATATTCATGTCTATGGCGCCTTAAGAGGCCGAGCACTTGCAGGTATTCAAGGCGATACGTCAGCGCGTATATTTTGTTCGAGCTTAAATGCTGAGCTGGTTTCAATTGCTGGGCAATATTTAATGCCAGAAGAAAATAATAAAAAAACACAAGGCGCAAAGCAAATTTTAATGATTGACGGGCATTTGAAAATTATTGATTTATGAATACAAACCTTACTTATTTTATTTCAGATCTGCATCTATCAGAAAGTACCACCTTATTAAATAAGGCTTTTGATGCTTTTATAGCGTATTGCCACGCTTATCCTCCTAAACACCTATATATTTTAGGAGACTTATTTGATTATTATTTAGGCTTTGACGTGGCAGGTGTGTGGGGCGCAGGGCTAGCCGCGAAAATTGCCTCATTGTCTGAGTTAGGCATATCGCTTTTTTTCTTGCCTGGTAACCGAGATTTTTTAATAGACAAAGATTTTTTGCGCGCAGCGAAGTTAACGCGATTAAACGATCCCTGTGTTATTTCCTTGGCAGATAAACAGATTACTTTAAGCCATGGTGACGCTTTGTGTACGAACGATAAATATCATCAGCGGTTTCGATCGCTTAGCCAAAGTTACATTGTTAAGTCATTATTTTTGTGTTTACCAAAATCTTACCGAGTTCGCGTGGCAAAAAAAATACGTGACGCAGGGCGGGAGCGCTCACTAAATGAACATGAAATAATGCCGGTTGATGAGGTGATGATATCGTGCATGATGAAATTTAAAACGGACACCTTGATTCATGGCCACATTCATCGGCCAATGGTACGATGCATTCAAAGCAAGTTAGGCCAATTCAAGCAAGTGGTTTTGCCGGACTGGCGCACAAAAGCTGAATTTGTTGTGTTTGATGAAACAACACAACAATTTCAATTTGATGACCTTTAAAACAGAGAGTTTAATTATGGCGGTACCGAATCAAACAGTGCCTGGCGTAGGTCAAGCGCAAATAGATAAAGCAGGAGAGTTAACTGAAAATGCTACTCCTGCAGTAAAAAAAATGAATAACGATAAAACAAAAAAAGCAACAGAAGCAACAGAAGCATCGAAATGGGAGATGATAAAAGCGACCCTAGAGCAAAGCATACTAGGCCGCCTTTTCTATCAAACCGACGGCTCGAAAAAAATACTTGAAGATTTGCGTAATGCTAATGGTGAACAAGCATATAAGCTGGCTCAGGAAAATCTTCAGCACAAATTAAATGCGTTTAAAAATGCGCAAGGTCTTACAGGTTCTTCTGACTGGGCTTCTGTGGGCGATGGTTTATGCAAAAGCATTCAAGCTTACATGGATTGGCGAGAAGCGAGTGGCTGTCCAAATTCCATTGGCGGTCGGTTTCAATCGCTTAATGTCGGTGTGTTTAATGCCGCACGTACTTCAGTACCTGGCGCAGTGATCGAAGGTTTTTGGGATCTTGGCAGTAAGATTGCCAAAGAATTTCAAAGCGACAGTAATCATGAGGCAGTAAAAGAAGAGGCAGTGGTTGAAGAAGAAGAGCCTGAAATAGCCAGGTCTTCTTTGTCTGCAATGATATAAACCTTTGGGCAGCTTAATTGGCCGGTTTATGCCCGCGCGAAGGATAGAGCCAAACTGCTTGGAAATACGAGTTTTGAGCTTCGATAAATAGCCAAGCTTTGTTTTTTATTCCTTCGCAAGGTCTAGGGCGTGTTGACCATTCATTTTGAAGCGCTTGAGCCCACTGGAATTTGTCCTATCTGTTTAAAAAAAATTTAAAATACTCAAAAGGGATCCGGCCACTTAGTTAAGATGTGCTTAACTTAGGCGTTCGATACTCTCACTCATTCTTGCGCTTTTAAATGGTTTGTCATTGATATCTCAGCCTAGCGGCGTATGATTGGTTGATTTTTTTTATTTTAAGGCGTGTATGCATGAAACGAGGGCGGTTGGTTTTAGGTAATGGCTTGGTGATGGAAGGCATATCCATAGGCGTTGACGGTACAACGGTAGGTGAGTTGGTTTTTAATACGGCAATGTCTGGCTACCAAGAAATGCTGACGGACCCATCCTATTGCGGACAAGTGATCATGTTGACGAGCCCGCACGTGGGTAATGTGGGTGTGAACGCACAAGATGCAGAGTCTAACAAAAGTTGGTGCGCAGGCTTAGTGGTGCGTAGCCTTGCTAAAAGTGCTGCTAATTGGCGCAGTGAGCAATCGCTAGGTGATTATTTACAAGCGCAAAAAATTGTTGCTCTATCTGACATTGACACACGTCATTTAACGCACATACTGCGTGATGATGGCGCTCAGCCCATTTGCATTACGACAGAGTTAAACTGCGATCAAGCATTAGCAAAAGCGAGAAGTTTCAAGGGATTGCAAGGGCAAGATTTGGCATCAATCGTCAGTACACCCCACTCTTATGAATGGTTAACCTCCAGCGAAGAGTGGGCGCACAGCCCTTTGGTTAAGCCTTTTTGTCACGTCGTGGTTTATGATTATGGCGTTAAATATAACAGCCTTAAATTATTAATTGATGCGGGCGCGCGTGTGACGGTAGTCAATGCAAAAACGCCTGTTTCTGACGTGTTAGCAATGAAGCCAGACGGTGTGTTTTTATCAAATGGACCGGGCGACCCGAGTGCGTGTTATTATGCGATTGAGGCAGTTAAACGGTTATTAAAAGACAACATTCCACTGTTTGGTATTTGTTTAGGTTTTCAATTAATGGCATTGGCATTGGGCGCAAAAACAGAAAAAATGAAATTTGGTCACCATGGCGCAAATCATCCGGTGATTGATTTGGCAACAAAAGGCATTCATATCACCAGCCAAAATCATGGTTTTATGGTGGATGAAGCCAGCCTACCAAGCAACGTTACGATAACTCATCGCTCGTTGTTTGATGACACAATACAAGGCATAGCAGTTAATAATGCATTAGGTTTTCAAGGCCATCCGGAAGGCAGCCCGGGCCCGCATGATGCTGTCTCATTGTTTTCTCAATTTATGGTGTTACTTAAGAGTAACCGAAAAAATAAGGTTTAAATTGTTATGATAGAAGAAAAATTATTTACGTCAGAGTCTGTTTCAGAAGGCCATCCAGATAAAATCGCTGATCAAATTTCAGATGCGGTATTGGATAAAATCCTTGAGCAAGATAAACACGCGCGTGTGGCATGTGAAACTTATGTTAAAACAGGCATGGTTATTGTTGGCGGGGAAATTACCACTACAGCGTGGGTTGATATTGAAGAGATCACGCGAGATGTAGTGCGCAACATTGGTTATACCAGTTCGGCGATGGGCTTTGATGCAGATTCTTGCGCGGTATTATCTGCTATTGGTAAGCAATCACCAGACATTGCTCAAGGCGTTGATAATGAGACAACGAAACAATTAGGCGCGGGCGACCAAGGCATGATGTTTGGTTATGCAACGAATGAAACAGACGTGTATATGCCAGCGGCAATCACTTACTCACATCGATTGGTGCAACAACAAGCGCAGCTTCGTAAATCGGGTGAGCTTGCTTGGTTACGACCCGATGCAAAATCTCAAGTGACGTTGAAGTATGTTGATAATAAACCTGTTGCCATTGATACGGTGGTGCTTTCAACTCAGCATGATGAAGGCATTTCTCAATCTGATTTAGTTGAAGCGGTAAGAGAATTACTCATTAAGCCAACGTTGCCAGCCAATTTATTAACAGCAGACACCAAGTATTTTGTTAACCCAACGGGCCGTTTTGTCATTGGTGGGCCTTTGGGCGATTGTGGTCTAACAGGCCGAAAAATTATTGTGGATACGTATGGCGGCATGGCGAGGCACGGCGGCGGTTGTTTTTCGGGTAAGGATCCATCTAAAGTGGATCGCTCTGCGGCCTATGCGGCAAGGTATGTAGCGAAACACATTGTGGCTGCCGGCTTGTGCGATCGGTGTGAAGTACAATTGTCTTATGCGATTGGTGTGGTAGAACCCATTTCAATTAGCGTTGATACCTTTGGAACGCATAAAGTTGATGTCAAAGAAATTTATAAGCTTATTGCTGGAAATTTCGATTTAAGTCCACAAGGCATCATTGATATGCTAGATTTATTGCGACCGATTTATTTGCCAACAGCAGCGTATGGACATTTTGGACGTGAAGAATTTCCATGGGAAAAATTAGACAGAATTAATCGTTTAAAATAAACATTAAATAGTCCGGGTTTAATTTGCTCAGACTATTTTAACATAAAGGATTATGATGATTATGACGGATTATAAAGTAGCAGACATTTCATTAGCCAGCTGGGGCCGCAAAGAGATAAGCATTGCTGAAACGGAAATGCCAGGATTGATGGCACTACGAGAAGAGTATGGCAATGCTCAACCTTTAAAAGGCGCGCGCATCGTTGGCTGTTTACATATGACCATTCAAACCGCAGTGCTGATTGAAACGTTAACCGCCTTAGGCGCGGAAGTTCGCTGGGCATCATGCAACATTTTTTCAACGCAAGATCACGCCGCGGCTGCGATTGCCGAAACTGGCGTACCGGTGTTTGCTTGGAAAGGTGAAACGGAAGAAGAGTATTGGTGGTGCGTTCGTCAGTCAATTGAAGGTAATGAAAATTGGGTACCTAATTTATTGCTTGATGATGGGGGCGATTTAACCCTTTTAGTTCATCAAGACTACCCGCAATTATTAGAAGGCATTAAAGGGGTGTCAGAAGAGACCACTACAGGCGTTCAGCGTTTGTATGAAATGGCTGAAAAGGGCGAATTAAAAATGCCTGCCTTTAATGTGAATGACTCTGTTACTAAATCAAAATTTGATAATTTATACGGCTGCCGTGAATCATTACTCGATGGTATTAAGCGAGCAACGGATGTGATGATTGCGGGCAAACGCGCATTAGTTATTGGCTTTGGTGATGTAGGTAAAGGTTGCGCTCAAGCGCTTAGAGGCCAAGGCGCTCAAGTATTTATTGCTGAAATTGATCCCATTTGCGCGCTTCAAGCCAGCATGGAAGGTTACCAAGTGTCCCTCATTGAAGATGTGGTGTCTGACGTTGATATTTTTGTAACGGCAACCGGTAATTTTCATGTGATTGATTATGTTCATTTATTAAACATGAAAAATGAAGCCATCGTTTGTAATATTGGTCACTTTGATTCAGAAATTAACATCGAGTCATTAAAGCAGTACGAGTGGGATAATATTAAGCCTCAAGTAGATCACGTGACGTTACCGAATGGTAATCGTTTAATCATTTTAGCCGAAGGCCGCCTGGTTAATTTAGGCTGCGCAACAGGCCATCCTAGTTTTGTTATGTCTAACTCATTTTCTAATCAAGTCTTGGCTCAAATGGAATTATGGGACAAGTCAGAAGAGTATAAGCACAATGTATTTGTACTGCCTAAGCAACTGGATGAAAAAGTAGCGCGGCTGCATTTGGGGCGGATTGGCGCAAAATTAACGACGTTAAGTGATGAGCAAGCCAAATACATTCGCGTGTCTGTGAATGGTCCTTATAAATCGGATACCTATCGTTATTAGGGCATGTTGACAATTCATTTTGAAGCGCTTGAGCCAACTTGGCTTTGTCCTATCTGTTTAAAAAAAAATTTGAAATACTCAAAAGGGCGCAGCCATTCCTACGCTTTAAAATGATTTTTTAAACAGATATAACTAAAGCCAGCTGAATCCTTCACTTCAAAACGAATTGTCAACACGCCCCAAATAATATTTGATAGGGCCTGTTGGTAATTCATTGCTTACTTTCTGATGAGTTATTAATAGGTCTTAAATAAAAGGCATAAAGAAAAGCCACAAAATTATCAATGTAACAGGAGTAATATTGATGTTAAAGAAACTCTTTCAAGTAGGTATGTGTTTGTCTTTAAGCGCGGCAGTCCATGCTGCGTCACCGGCAACAATAAGCGAACAATTCATTGTGAAATTTAAACCACAAGCAGAGTCTTTATTAAGTTCTAACGAAAAACTTAGTGCTGCGCTTGGTTTACGCATTCCAAGTAATAAAGCCATGGCGGCCCAGTTAACCATTGTCACGGTGTCTCCTTCAAAATCGTTTACTCAAATAAAAGCGATATTAAAACAGCTTCGGCAGAGTGACTTGGTTGAGTACGCGGTTGAAGATCGTAAATCATTTATTAAACCTATGGCGCCCATTTCAACCTCATTAGGTACCTTGCCTTCACATGACTTGCAGTGGGATCAATTGGGCGCGCCAGGCGGCGTAATGCTTGAGTCTTCAGCAGGAAAAAAAGACGGCGCTTGGCATTACTCATTGGGTGAGTCTTTAATGCCTGTGGCCGTTGCCGTCATTGATACGGGCGTTGAACCTAACGAACGACTTATAAATAATTTTTTGTATGATAACAATGGGCGTTTAGTCGGTTGGAATTTTTCTGCGAATAATTCAAATATTTCAGATGAAACGGGTGGCTATCATGGCACGCACGTGGCGGGCACCATTGCAGCCAATGGTTTTGATAATACGGGCATGGGGCCAAAACTAAAAATTTTACCGGTGAAAATTCCAGACAGCACAGGCATGTTTTATGAAAGCGCTGTGATTAACGGTATTTACTGGGCGGCAGGTGCGGATGTGCCAGGCGTACCAGAAAACCCATACCCAGCCAAAGTCATGAACATGAGTTTTGGCATTGATTTGGGGCCAGGCAAAGAAGTGGATACCTGCGACCAAGTCATGCAAGACGTGGTCGACTTTGCTATAAGCCATGGCAGCGTCTTAGTCGTTGCGGCAGGCAATAATAACAGTGAAGATGATTTAGGTGCACCAGCAGGTTGCAAAGGCACTGTGCGAGTGAGCTCAACTGGTCAAACAGGCCTGCGTGCGTACTATTCCAATTACGGCCGTGGCATTGATTACGCCGCACCTGGCGGCGATAAACGCCTTGGCGCAAACGGTGGCATTTTATCAACGGTTCAAGTGGGTCGCGGCATTAATGGCAGCGGCTTGGATTACAAGCAAGGCACGAGTATGGCCAGCCCGCACGTAGCAGGTTTGTTTGGTTTGGTCTTTGCTTATGGCCAAGCGAGCGGCATAACGGCTGAGCAAGCAAAAGGCATTGTTTACAGCACAACGCATAATTTTGGTAGTAATGGTACAGAGGATAATTCGTGTTTGGGCAATAAAGCATGCGGCCATGGGATCATTGATGCCGAGCAAGCACTCGCAGCTGTTGATGCAAATTATCGCTTTATGTTAAATGCACCCAAATTAAGTCAGTTAAACTTAACGCATGAAGGCTGTACTGGTCATAAAGTGCGCGCGCAAGCAAAAGCGATTGAAAATGAATATGGCAACTGGCAGTTATTAAACAATGCTTGTGTTGTAAAGCAAGACTTGGATTTACCCAGCCTTAACACCATGGATTTTTCAGTGACAGCCAGTTACGGCGCATTACAATATCGAATCTACCCACAAGGTCACTGTGAACGCATTGGCATTGATGGCGTTGGTTGTTCTTAACTTTATTTTACCGGAGTCACAAACAAATAGAGCATTCAATATTTGTTTGTGACGAGGTTGTAAGCGTTTAAGACAGTGAATATCGGTGTGATTCATTTCTAGGCATTGCTTCGTTATTTAATTCGTTGGATGATTGTTTTGAATATAGCCAATTTTTTTCAAAAGGCCAGTTTTAAGCACTGAGACTTTTGTAATAAATCCACTCCTCTTGGCTTACAGGCTGGAAGATGGGATGATTGATATTCTTTTTTGCGTTTAAGGCAATCATGCATTTTTTTAAACGATATTTAGTTCTGTCTTTACTGATGTTCAGCTCAATGGCTTTTGCGGCATCAAACCAATTGATTCTAAAGCAGCGAACACTGCTGCTTCAAAAACAAAACGTTGAGTTACAAAATTCATTGGATCATTTTCCGAATAGGAAAATCGAAACGGAAAGTGAGTTAAATAAAAGGCAAATGGCTTTAGGCATGCAGCGTGACAGGTATGCCTTAGCATTAAAGCTAGCGTTTTCAGAAAGGCAGTTTTTTTTACTGAGTCAACAACAAGCCAATAAAAAATTAAGCGGGATCAGCACACAAACGCCTTATATCGACCTTCAGCACACCATTAAATACAACAGCGAAATGAGTCAATATATCTTTTTTGAAATGCAATGGATTGATAAAAACATTTCTTTAGTCACGCAGCTGCTGGAAAAAAACAAAGCGTCAATGCGTCAACTTCAATTAGCAGAGTTGCGTTCACAAAGAAAAGATAAGGCGCTTAAGCTCAAAGCGCGTATTAATCAGTTAAGGCACATGA
Organism: uncultured Legionellaceae bacterium; assembly: GCA_963934185.1. Taxonomy (GTDB): domain Bacteria; phylum Pseudomonadota; class Gammaproteobacteria; order Legionellales; family Legionellaceae; genus CAWVYD01. The sequence goes on from CAWVYD010000002.1 coordinate 27,922, forward strand.
ATCATCAGGCTTTATCTGAGGATATGAGTCAGCAGCCAACACCAGAAAAGGCGGATAATCAAACGTTACTAGTCGATGAAGTTAAGCGTAGCTTTGCCAATTTAGACAGCTTACTAAGGCGACAGGAAATTGAAAAACTCCAATTAACCATTAAGCTTAATTTTAGTGACTACCTTAGGCTGCGCTCGGGCAGTTTAACCACCTTAGACAAATTAATTCTTCGTTTAAACGAGCTTGAATTACGCACAAATTCAGGCATCAGCATGTTGAAAACCATGTTAGTAACACAAAAAAAATTAACAGTGGCATGGCAACAAACGTTTTTAGACGTACAACAAATAAAACGTTTTTCTAATCGTTTGACACATCTAAACAATGATACTCAGGCATTAATTAAATCGTTTAAGCAGTTGCTCAGTCTGGTTGAACAACATTTATTTGATTATGAAAAAGAAAGGACACAATTATTAAAACAAAGAAAAGGACTGTTAAAAGATACCTTGGCGCAAGGGCGTCAAATATTAAACGAATTTATCAAGTTACCCAAAGCGACCGGTGTTTATGCGTATGGCCTCTACGGGCGAGTCAATGATTTTTCTCGGTCGTTATTACCATGGCAACAGTTATTAGCATTGGTTGGGCTCATATTAATGGTTTTGATTTGGGCCATTGGGAAAAAACAACAAAGTAACTTTCTTGAAAAAGAAAAAGCGTTGGTGGGTGAGCATCATCTGTATTCGGTGTTTGCTCATTTGATTTCTCGTAACTGGGGGGCGTTGTGTCTACTAGGCAGTCTTACTACGTTGTTTACGATGTCGAATATATCGCCGATTTCATATCGTCTTATTTTAGTTGTTTTTTCTGTTTGGTTTGTATTTCGCGCAATCATCAGTATTACACGTTTGGCCTTGCTTGAAAGTTTGAGCAATGTTAATGGGCTTGATGTTCATTTGTATCACCGTTTACGCCTAACGTTTGTGCTGGGTGGCGTGATAACCACGGCAATGGTTTTGAGTCATTATTTACACATGCATTATTTGGTGCTGGAACTGCTGGATCGTTTATTTATGATCTTTTTGTTTACGGTCTCCTTGGTGTTACTTAAAGGTCATAGCGTGTTATTAACGCTGATACACAACCATATGAAGCCGAAGAAATTTTACACCAAGCGTGCCTTAGATCTGTTTACGCTTTTAGTGCCAATCGCTTTATTAGTTAATGGCATGTTAGGCGTACTGGGTTATGTGGCACTCGTTTGGGACATTAGTTATTATCAAGCCATTATTGTGGTGGTGGTGATAGTGTACGTGGTTTTAAGAGGCATTTTATTAGACGCCTTAGTAAAAGTATCGGAAGTCATGATACGACGACTCGATAATGGTTGGCTTTGGACCGAAGCCTTTTTAAAGCCGTTCCATAAAGCATTACTTTATTTTTTATTATTGGCCTTGGTGGCGGTGGTGTTTCGACTTTATGGTTGGGATGTTCACTCGCAAGTAGTACGTGATATTTGGTTGGTTTGGCAGTTTAAACTATTAAATTTATCTCGTATTTCCATTTCAGTACAAAGTTTGATTCATTTTTTGATAATGAGTACCTTCTTGCTTTGGCTGGCGCGTTGGAGCAGAGAATTTTGTTACCGTTGGATGTATCATAATGTGCTGGATCAAGGGCTACGCAAGAGCTTATCCATTTTTACGCAATATGCGATGTTAACCCTAGGCGGCATCGTTGCATTAACGGTGCTTGGCGTTGATATTAGCGGTATATCAATGATTCTTGGTGGTTTGGCGGTGGGTATTGGTTTTGGGCTAAGAGATTTTGCAAATAACATTGTTGGCGGCTTGGTGCTTCTCATTGAGCGGCCAGTAAAAGAAGGTGATTTAGTTTCTTTTGGCGCTATTGAAGGCAAAGTCACTCATATTGGTCTTCGTTCTATGCGCATAAAATCGTGGGATAATTACGAAGTCGTTATGCCCAACGCCGATTTATTCATCAAACCTTTTACCAACTGGACGCATAAAGACAGCGTGGTACGAACGGTGGTTGCGATTAAAGTCAGCCGTTATGATTCGCCCTTAAAAGTACAAGGGTTGGTGTTAGACGTGCTTAAAATCATACCGGAAGTATTAAATGATCCAGCGGCTCAAGTATTACTTAAAGCGATTGATGATGCGTTAGTAGAGTTGGAGGTGCGTTATTACATTAATGTGGATTTACATGCACGCGTTGAAGTTCGCTCAAATGTACTGCTTGCGATTATGGCGCAGTTTAAAGCGGCCGGCATAAAGTCTCCTATTCCTCCTATTCAACTTGAGCAGCGTGACAATGCACGTACCTAGTACTCCTCCTCCAGAAACACAGGCGCAACTATTGCAACGGGTAAATGCCATTGCAGGAATGACCGTTGGCCAAAGTGCATGCCGTTATGGCTTAGAGGTGCCTAATGATCTTAGGCATCACAAAGGTTGGTTTGGTCATTTAATTGAAAAAGTATTAGGCGCTAGCGCAGGTTCGTTACCCATACCAGATTTTCCAAACTTAGGCATTGAATTAAAAACATTGCCCATTGGTAAAAATGGCAAGCCGTGTGAATCAACCTTTGTTGCAAGCATATCGTTGCTAAGCATTGCCAAAGAAAGTTGGCAAACGTCGGTGGTAAAGAAAAAGTTATCGCATGTGCTTTGGCTACCAATGGAAGACGATAAAGCCATTCCATTAAGTCAAAGACGTTTAGGCCTCGGCTTTTTGTGGCGCCCATCGGACAAGCAGATGGAGATACTTGAAAAAGATTGGCAAGAATTATCAAACTTAATTGCCATGGGGCACATTGATGAAATAAGCGCGCATTTGGGCGAAGCCTTACAAGTTCGACCCAAAGCCGCCAATGCTAAAGTATTAACGACGGCGTTAAACCGCAACGGCCAACGTATTAAAACGTTGCCAAGAGGCTTTTATCTACGTGCTCGTTTTACGGAAAGTATTTTTAATTCTCAGTGAACGTCATTCCTAATCCATCAAACTGAGATTTTCAAATAAAAAGTCATTAAACAATCGTATTTTTTTAGGTAGGATTTTTTGGTTGGGTATATGAGCGTCTTTTCTTTAAGGTTTTATTTAACGAATGATTTAAATGCTTTTATAATGCCCATACCGACATGCTAAAGTGATACTTGGGCGCGTTGGCCATCCACGTCAATCACCGAATTTGGTTTTATTTTTATTAAGGTGTCTTTTTTACCGCGCGCAGTATAGCTTAGAAACGATGGGCTAGCATAATGTTCTTTCGCTTATAAACGCTGCATGGTAAGCGTTATGATTTTTGATTCGATTAAATAAGGACTCTATTTATTGTTTTTACATTCACGTTTCTCAAAGAAAAAGTGAAGACTTACTGCTACGCTTAGTTGTATATACCGGTGTCCTTTCGAGATGCATTTTTTAGCCGCCGATATATTGGTGTGGTAACTTCAATGCGATTAAAGCATCGCTTGTTCTATGATGAGTGAGTACTGGATTTATCACGCTAAAATATCAATGCATAAATACTGTATCTTGAATGGATGCCGGTATAGAGACCCTAAGGGTGCATATTAAATGGTTAAGCGTATTAAAACGATTATGTTAGTGCTGATGGTGATTGTCTCCAAAGGGGGTTTTTCATTTAATGACGCTTCGTTTACGGATAAAATCAGCAGTTTTGTGCGCATGCAAATGGAAAAAGACCATACGCCAGGCGTGGTTGTTCTTGTTAGCAGCCCTAAAATAGGCATTAAACGATTGGCGTTTGGGCAGGCAGAATTAAGTCCGCATCAACAAAAAATGACGGATGATCTTAATTTCAGAGTCGCCAGCATTAGTAAAACGTTTTTAGCTGTGATGATTTTAAAAATGATTGAACAAGGAAAAATTGAACGCTTTGCCGGCATCGCCCAGTACTTACCCAAAGACATCGACCGCAGTCAAATTCCAAATTTAGAACTAATAACCGTTCAAGATTTATTACGCATGAGCAGCGGCATTCCCGAATACTATGATTTGGATGTGGATGAATATTTGGCGGCCTATCCTTATAAACAATGGTTG
>CAWVYD010000003.1:0-30699 GCA_963934185.1 uncultured Legionellaceae bacterium
ATTTCGATGAAGGGTGAGTTAGGTGTTTTCGCAAGTAAAGCGCAGCCGAACGAATCGTCAGCGAGCCATGAATAAAACGCCTAATTCACCATTCATTGGGCTATTGCCTTAGGATTTAAAGCCATCCATTTTGCTCATTTTTTACACCGGCTCATCCAAAGTCCAATTTGTAGAAACATCCTGTCGCACATTTTGTAGTGATAACTTAAAAAAAGATGGCAATGGCTTTTCAACTGAGCGCCTAGAACAAGATTTTCAAAAATTTGTGAATGCTATTATCTGTGAAACAGACACATTTGATAACCCAACACGTGCGTTATGCACTTTAGCTCAGGCCCCGACTTAATCATCACAGAATCAACCTCCTTATTGACTGGTTTTTCTCCAGAAGCAGGCGTACAGACGTATCATGCTGAGCAATCGCTTGCTTATTTAATATTAAAAAATGGCCCACATGATTACTTCGATGAATCAAAATTAAAAATTGGCGTGTCAACGTTATGCTGCCATACGTGTGCTCATGCGCTTAGCTCACTACCGGTTAAAACTCGCGGTTCGCATGGTCAAGCCTATAACAATGCATAGTACACCACGATTTTTAGTTTTCCCGCCTAGAGAGAATAATGCCCTCATCACTAAGCTTAATAAGTAATGTTTCAATTTGACGCTGAAGTTGCGCTTGGTTTAACTGTGGATATAAATCACATATGTTTTGGATGACGCCGAGGGGGCAAACCTCTTCAGCAAGGATGCATTGCAATAATTGAAAACTGAGTTCATTTAACGACATAAAATGAACCACGTCATTCGCTTGATAGACCGCTAAATAAGTCGGTATCTGTTGGTTCGGCAAATAATCACAACTGATGTTATGCACGTCATAATCGTAGGCCAGTAAACGCGCACAAGAAGATAATTGCCACGCCACGTTTAAAGGTTCTGCGCTATTGATTGCTTGTTGCTCTTTATCCATCGATTGAGCCAGCTCTAGCTCCAACTCAATCCATTCATAATGAGCTAGTTCCGCCGCAAAAGGATAATGGTCTACTGGATTATTTTGTAAATAGATAACAAATTCATACGGCAGTTTATGAAATAAGGGCGTGCTTAGCTTTGTTTTTTGCAAAAAATCTAAAGCCAATGCCTGCCATGTAGCCTCACATAAAAGGGATTTTAGCACAGGAAAACAAGGCTGTATCACTTCTTGCATGTTACACATAATTAAGGAGTGATAAAGCGACATTTTATCTTGAGATAATGTTATCTCGCTTGGCACAAGGCCACTGCGCACGCACTCGCTAAACTCATTGAGCTGCTGCATTAAGCGCGTATTCAAATCACAACCTCTTGGCTTTGATACGTTTTAATGCGCTCAACTTCTTTTAATAATGTTGTTAAAGGCGGGATCTCAGAGTCACGCTCAAGTAAGGTGGGTTGCACGCCATGCGTTTGATACGTGTGTTCGAGCAGTTGCCATACCGCTTCAATCACATCGTCACCGTGCGTATCAATGATAAGCTCCGGTGTTTTTTGCCAATGTCCTGCAAGATGCAAATAGGCAATTTTGTCCGTAGGCATCGCTTGAATAAAATCATAGGGGTTATAACTGTGATTAACGCTGTTAACAAACACATTATTCACATCGAGTAATAACAAACAACCGGACTCTTGCAATACCGCATTAATAAATTCACTTTCCGTTAGCGCTTGGTGGGGCGCGTAATAATAAGATGAATTTTCAAAGGCTATTTGCATTTGCAATCTATCTTGCACTTGTAATATTCGCTGGCTAACGTGCTTAACCGCTTCTTCCGTAAAAGGTATGGGTAATAAATCGTATAAATATCCTTTGTCATCACTGCAATAACTAAAATGTTCGCTGTAATGCGTAATGTTTAAGTCACTAAAAAAAGTTTTAATTTTATCAATTAAGGAAAAATCGAGTGGCGCTGGGCCACCAATAGAGAGGTTGAGTCCATGCGCAATGATAGGGTAACGCCGCGCAAAGGCAATTAATTGCTCTTTGCGCTGACCAAACACATCAATCCAATTTTCTGGTGCAATTTCGAGAAAATTAATTGGCGTTGATGCCATATTAAGTAGCTCTTGGCTAAACTCTGAACGAAGCCCTAAACCAGCCCCAGAAAATTGAAAATGATGCATCAAAAGACCCTTACTTTAACTTTCTGCTGTGTCACTTTTCTTTTCCATTTTTTTTGCGCCGCATTTACCTGCGCCACATTTGCCATGACTTTTCTTTTCCATTTTATTCGCGCCGCATTTACCTGCGCCACATTTGCCGTCACTTTTCTTTTTCATTTTATTTGCGCCGCATTTACCTGCGCCACATTTGCCATCATGCTTCTTTTTCATTTTATTTGCGCCGCATTTACCTGCGCCACATTTACCATCGCCTTTTTTAGCGCAGGCTAATTGGAAGCTGCCTTTTGCATTATTGTACCCAGAATCTAATTTTTCCGCTTGAAATTGACCCGCCTGAGCAGCACCAGCCATTCCCAAACTTAAAGTAGCACCTAAAGCAATTAATAGTGATTTCTTGTTCATAAAAGTCTCCGTGTTATTATTTTATTTTTGGCAATAAAATCCAGTATTGCCCTTTACTGTTCATATGGCCTGCAACATAAGCCGCATTTTTCTCACCACCCCAGAAAACATCACCTCGAACCCGGCCTTTAATTGCACCGCCCGTATCCTGCGCAATCATTAAACGATTAAAGGGGTGTTTAGATACTTTATATGACTGGGGGTAATAAGTAGTTAACCACATTGGTACGCCAAGGGGAATATGTTGCCTATCCACAGCTAAAGAATAACCAGCCGTTAAAAACGACCCCTGTGCCCCTACTGCTAAGCCTTTTTTTAATTGTTTAAAAAAGATAAAAGACTGATTTTGATTAAGCGTTTTATTCATTTGCTCTGGATGATTTGTTAGAAAAGATCGAATGGCTTGCATGGAGGCTTTGGCTTTATCAAACGCGCCTTTTTCGACCAGATAGCGCCCTATGGATGTGTAAGACCGTCCATTTTGACCTGCGTATCCCAACATAATCCGCGCACCGTCATCAAAATCAACGTAGCCCGATCCTTGAATTTCTAAAAAAAACCGATCCAAGCGGCTACTAACCCATAACAAAGGTCGCATTTTTTTTGATAGCACACCTTGATTAATGCTCTCTCGGTTGTAATAAGGCACAATACGCTTGCCTTGAACACGACCAATAATTTTTTTATGCCCATATGAATCATTAAACTGACTTAAATCAATCGACAATAAATCCGGGGGTAATTCATAAATGGGGTATTGGTATTTTGACGTTTTAGTCCATGAACCCTGAAGTACAGGCAAATAATAACCTGTAAAAGTACCATCCATTGGTTTGCCTTGACTAAAATATACCGGATGAAACCAACGCTCAAAAAACGCTTTAAGCGGTTGATTGTCTTTACTTTGTAAGCGATTTGCAGCCAAACAAGCACCATGCCAGTCTGAAATTTTTAAAGGAAATGCTTTACTGCCTACATTTTTATCTAACGGTTGCTTTGAAAAAACATCGCAAGAACGTTTAAACGCTAAAAAAGACTGTGTGACCTCTGCGCTATTCCAACCAGGAAGCGACGCATAATCAGCCTCTAAAGGCTTAATTGGAGCAGGGGTTAACCAGTATGTCGCCATTAGGCCAACAATAACGGCTGCAAGAATAATTGATATTAATAAGCGTTTCATAGGGACATTGACAATAAAATGAAACAGCAGTTTACCACAAATCAAACCATTTATTGCCCGTGCGAAGTATAAATGTGCTTTACTAATAAAATAACATCTGATGAAAGAAGCCATTAATATGATGCTCAAGCACCTATTTGTTGAAGTTAAAATAACGCAAGCCCTAAAAAAAGTGCTTGAAATTTCACTGCTAACAAGCCTTTATACCTTAGCATTATTGGGTTTATTCACTTACACAAACACACCTTCATGGCCATGGCTTGATAACATCATAAGCGCGTTTGCCGCCATCATAGGAGCGCTGCTAGTCTTTCGAACAAACCGTGCCTACGAACGCTGGTGGGAAGCACGCACGCTTTGGGGCTCTTTGGTTAATGTGAGCCGAAACCTTGCCATCAAATTGAAAATCATTTTAAACCCCTCCCCAAAAGAAGCGAAGGTCTATTCGCTATTAATAACAACCTTCAGTGAAGCGTTAGCCATTCACCTACGCAAAAGCCATAACGATAACGCTTTAAATAAGCTCCTTAATTTAAAAAAGATACCAAAACACGTGCCTTCATACCTTGCGACACAATTATTTAATCATATATATCAGTCTCTTGGCAAAGACCAATCCATCGACAAACTGGTAATAGACACCGAGTTTAGGGAGCTAATGGTTGTATGTGGCGGCTGTGAGAAAATTAATTCCACGCTAATGTCCACCTCTTATCGAATGTTTGTTAAACACGTCATGCTACTTTTTATTTTAATCATGCCCTTAACCCTTATTCAGAGCATTGGTATTTACAGTATACTTGTGGTTATGTTTAGTTCGTATTTAATACTTGCACTGGAAGCCATTGCTCGCAATTTAGAACAACCTTTTGGCGAATGCGAAGATCACATTCAACTCAGTCAAATTAACAATAATATCCAACAGTCCGTAAATGATATACTATGCGCGTAATATGGCCGATATGACAATCAAACTGATGCTCAATAAATACTGCTTTCTGCTGCCCCTACTTTTTATTTTTTTATTGCCTGTGCCATTAATGGCAAAAGCCAGCGATTTCACTTTAAAAGTGGAAAGCACTTCTTCTAGCAGCATCAGCATAAATGAGGACATTGAAAAAGCCTTTAATCAATTGCAACAAACCTTAACCAAAAATGAAGAATCGCCCATACAAACCTATGCTCAAATTGCGGGTACCATTGAGCAATATCAATACATTGAAGAAAGCAGTAAACAGTGGCTTTTCATTACCTTTAATGAAAAAGCGACACTGGCCTATTTAAAACAAAAACATCTGTTAACCATGTCAACCACTAATCCCATCACCATTGTCTACGTTGCTCAAAAAGTAGGCTTCACTAAAACATTGCTTGACATAGAGACCAGCCCAGATGTTTTAAATACCATCATTCAACAAGCCGGTAATGCTGGTTTAGTCCTCATTGCCCCCGCCATGGATCTTAACGACATCGAAACCCTTAATTTTGATGATGTCTGGCAACAAAACATGACCTCTTTAAAAAGATCTGCTTCACGTTACCAAGCAAGTGGGATCCTTCTCGTAAAACTACAAAGGGTTGATGGTGACAATTGGCAGTCAAGCTGGCACCTATACCAAAATGATGCCCTAATTGAAACTAGCATCCGAGCGGCAGCCATTTCTAAATTAACCCAACAAGCAATCAGTTATTTTAATGCCAGCAAGGAAAAAATCTCACTAACCACTCAAAACATACGCATTCAAACCACCTTGTCAAATTCACAAAACGACTATCAAAAAACATTATTGTCAATCAAAAAAATTGCTGGTGTATTAGATGTGCAATTAGATGGCGTGACACAAGGATCAGTCTTCTATACACTAAGCATCAATACGGATAAAAACGAACTAATTAGAAAGCTTAAAGGTCATAAAAAAATCATTCACGTTAGAGTAATGCCATGAAAGCACGCCACATACCCAATATAATTACCATTACACGCTTACTATTCCTTATTCCTTTTTTGTATACCTTGCTAAATGAGTACTATCAAACGTCGTTTATTATCTTCTTTTTTGCAGGATTTACCGATGGACTTGATGGCTTTTTAGCCCGCCGTTATCATTGGGAAAGCAAATTAGGCAGGCTATTAGATCCGCTGTCCGATAAGTTATTTATGTCTAGCAGTTACTTAACCCTTGGTTATCTTGGCCAAATTCCCTGGTGGTTAATTTTTTTCGTGCTCGGAAGAGACATCATCATTTTGGGGGGGGTTAGCCTCTACCAACGGCTCTGCGGCCCAATCGAATTTCATTCAACCATGCTCAGTAAAACCAATACTGTTTTGCAAGGCTTCGTTGTATTTACCGCGGTTTTTCAGATGGGGTTTATAGCGTTACCCTACTGGCTGTTTCAATCCTTAATTGTCGTAACCACACTAACCACTGCCGCCAGTTTCGCTCACTATATTTGGCTAGGGTTTAGCATGACCTACTACAAATTTAAAGATAAAAAATCACGTTCCATTAAACAAAAATCATAGATTTTAATATGCAGTTACCTTTAAACATTGATCTACAAGATCCGCAAACGCTAACGAACTTCTGTTGGCATGGCAACGAAGTGTTGCAAAGCCAATTGAAGCTGTCTCTTCAACAAAACGGCGAGCGTTTTTTTTATGTCTGGGGCAATGCTGGCACGGGCAAAAGCCACTTGCTGCAAGCCTTAACGCAAGAAATTGGCTCCAATGCCATTTACTTATCACTTGAACAACTGAGTGAATATGGCCATGAAATGTTTGAGGGTATTGAGCAGCTTGATTTGATTTGCCTTGATAATATCGATGCCATTGCAGGCATTGCGCCTCTAGAAGAAGCGTTATTTCATTTATACAATCGAATTCGAGATAATAATCATTCGCAACTTGTCATTGCTGGTCAACATAATATAACGAACCTTAGGATTGCGCTGCCTGATCTTCTCTCGCGTATTGCCTGGGGACTCGTTTTTCAGCTCAATGAACTATCAGAAATTGATAAACTTAAAGTCATCGAACAACAAGCGCGAAACAAAGGCTTCCACCTGCCAGAAGCGGTTGGCCACTATTTAATTAAACACTGCGCCCGAGACATGCATCAATTAAGCAGTATCATTGATACGCTTGATAAAGCATCACTCGTAGCCAAACGTAAATTAACCATTCCTTTTGTAAAACAAAGCCTTAATCTTTAGGGCGTGTTGACAATTCAGTTACTATCGCCAGCGAAAATGAAAAAAAACCTAATTGTGAGCCATTGGTCATACTCACGCCATACCTTAAATAAATGAAAGAGAAGATCAATTATGCGATGTCCCTGCGATTCAAATATTACCTATGCCTTGTGTTGCGGCCTTTTCATTGATAAACATCATCAACCAAAAAGTGCTGAAGCATTAATGCGTTCGCGCTACTGTGCTTATTATTTTAATCATATTGATTACATTATGAAAACCATGCGCGGCAAACCGCTTATGGGCTTTAGCAAAAAAGACGTGCTAGACACTAATTCCTTTATCAACTGGCAGTCGCTAGAGATAATTGAAGCCACTGAAAATACCGTAGAATTTAAAGCGGTCTGTCTAACCGAAGATGGTAATAGCAGCACGCTTCATGAAATAAGCATGTTTAAACAAAAAAATGCACAATGGTTTTATATCGGAGCACTCTCGCTGCTAAATTGTGACAAACCACTAAAAAAATAAACATGAAAAAATTTTGTCCTTTGATATAATAGAGGCCTTTTTTTAATCACTTGAAATGTGAAACTATGTGGTCACCAGCATCGTGGAAGTCTTTTCCTGTACAACAAAACGTTCATTACGACGATCAAAAGACGCTTAATCGAGTGCTGGCGGATCTATCTAACTGTCCACCACTGGTAACCGTTAATGAAATTCAACTGTTAAATCAACAATTAACTGAAATTTCACAAGGAAAACGTTTTTTACTGCAAGGCGGTGATTGCGCCGAATCGTTTACTGAATGCAACGGTGAAAGCATCAGCAAAAAGTTTCAAGTCATGTTGCAAATGAGTCTTATTTTATTGCATGGTTTACGTAAGCCCATTGTGAGAGTGGGACGAATTGCTGGCCAATACGCAAAACCACGCTCAAATAATGTGGAAACAAAAAATAACATAACATTGCCATGTTATCGAGGAGATTTAATCAATCAAAGTGCCTTTACCAAAGAAGCGCGAACCCCAAACCCACAGCGCATGCTCGATGGTTACCATCATGCAGCCGTCACGCTGAATTATCTTCGCGCCTTAACGAATGATGGGGTTTCAAACTTAAAGGCAGCAAGCACCTGGACGTTACCCCCTATATACGCTCAAACATCCAACTATCAAGAAACCTTAAGCGCTATTTTGAACTCACTCGACTTTGTTGATGCCTTTGGTGGTTTAAAACATGATCGTTCAAATCACATTGATGTTTTTTTTAACAGCCATGAAGCCTTACAGCTACCCTACGAAAGCGCACTCACACGAGAATTTAATGGTAAATGGTACAACTTATCAACTCATTTCCCATGGCTTGGCATACGCACTGCTGATCTTGACAGTGCCCACATCGAATATTTACGCGGCATTGAAAATCCAATTGCAATTAAAATCGGTCCGCAAGCGACTGCCTCCTACGTTCGACAGTTAGTTAACTTATTAAACCCTGATAATAAAACGGGTAAACTAATGCTAATTACCCGTTTAGGTGCTGAAAATACCCATGACAAATTGCCTGAACTCATCAAATCAGTACAAGAGACTGGAAAATCTGTCATTTGGTCCTGCGATCCCATGCATGGCAATACACAAACAACAAAAAATGGTTTTAAAACTCGCCACATGAACAATATTATGAATGAGTTAAAACAAACCATAGCGCATCATAATCAACAAAACAGTTTACTAGGCGGCGTGCATTTAGAACTAACCGGAGAAGACGTTACCGAATGCCTTGGCGGCATTCGCAACCTAAATGAAAATGACCTAGATCGCGCCTTTAAATCATTGGTTGATCCTAGGCTAAATTACGAGCAATCAATTGAAGTTGCCTTTGAGCTTAGCCAGCAATTGCAAGACACTTAAACACGCCTAATCTGCATCTAACTATGCATGACCGAGGATTTTGGGTATATTAAGTCACTACTATTTCTATACCACGTATAATGCATAGCACATCGGAGATCTCGCATGGCAGTTACTGAGTTAGTTGATCCTACATCAAAAAGCAGCAGCTATTACCGCTCTCATTTATATACCTCCTATCATGGAATCAACCCTCTCGTGACTGCAGCGCACCCTTTGCTCTCAATCATCGATAGATTACAACTTAGCCGAAGCATTGATACCAACAGCGAGTTTTACAGCAACCTACAATATGAATTAAAAGTGTTTGAGGGGCGAAGCCTTAGTGCTGATTATGAAGAAGAAACCGTTTTTATCGCTCACTTTTTACTAAGCGCCTGCATTAATGAGATTTTGCACGACAGAGAGACGTTCAGTACGTTTAAAAAATTAATGCCGCCAACGGATGTACAAGAACATACGCCGGATGTTCAATTTTTTGAAATTTTAGATAAAATCATTGACAAGCCCGATCATTATTTAGATCTGCTCGAATTGATTTATCTCTGTTTAAGCCTTGGTTTTGAAGGAAAATATCGCCAAAACGAGCATGAAAAATTAAAAGAGCTCATGGAAACGTTGTACCACACCATCAGCAGCAGACGACGTCAATCTCAGCAATCCTTATTTGAAACGCCCACGCAAGCAAGCGCGCCAACGCGACCTCCCATTCATTGGTCGATTTGGGGCGTTGGCAGTCTCATTTTGATGTCTCTGCTTTTTTTAAGCAGCAACTGGTACTTGGATAAAACGGCTCAATCATTCACCAGTACTGATACCTCTTTTATAAGCGAGTAACTCATCATGTTAAGCAATGAAGAAATGGATTTAAGCAATGCGATTAATGCAAATTTCTCGCAGGTGCCGAGCGCCGCTAAAAAGCGCCAAATGATACTCATCGTTGGCTCTGATCATTCGGGTAAATCTCGAGCATTTAATGCCAGTCAACTAACGCTTATCCAAACCCTCAGTAACGATGAAACAGAAATTAATAGCTGGCATAACACTGAGTCACTCTTTATTGAATTACCCGAAAAGGTGGTGCAATCCGCCACATTACTTAACGTATTTATAAAACAAATCAAAGCACATAAATACACTCATAGCCTGAGTGCCATGGTTTTATGCATTAACGTTCTTTGGGCCATGCAACAAACGCCAAAGCCTTTTGTCCAGTATCTCAAACAACTCGCTCATCAATTAAAAACGCTTTGCAATCATTACCCAAAAAACAACCTCTCCTTACATTTCATGTTTACTCACATGGATAAAATTGCTGGCTTTTGTCATTCATTTGATGACACCAAAGGCCCATGGGGTTACCTTTTTAAACCTTACATTAACCATGCTTCGTTGCTTAAACAAAACAGTAACAATAATGATCAATTACTTAAAAATTTACACTCTGAATTACTCCTTAAACTTCATGATACAAACGATAAATTAACGCGTTATTTAATTCGTGAATTTCCACTTCAAATGGAAAGCATTGGTAACTTAGTCAATGCGTGCGTTAATCATCTAAGCATTGATGGCGTTCAAACCTCGGGTGTTTATTTTACGTGTGCCATGCAAAGTAACTGCGCGCATGACCGTTTAACCTCGAACATTTCAGATACCTATCAACTGAGTTTAAAAGATCAAGTACCACAAAGCTCCTTAGACATCGCTTATTTTATTGATGGCATGATTGAGCAAGTGCTGGCAAGTCGCCCTCTAAAAGCCAAACGACACACCGGCATAAACAGTAAATACGCAGCAACCTTTGTCAGTGTCGTTGTCTTAGCCGTTGGCACGCATCACATGATGACGCACCAACAAATGAGTACGGCTTACCAAGAATTATCCGCGTATCAAAATAGTCAGAAAGATTCGTTTGATGACCTCCTGCCCGCACTAGAGCATTTAAGCAAAGCGAATGAATCACTCAATTCAATGCAAGGTACGCTCTCACTTAAACACATTAACGCCCTAGGCCAACAAATTAATAAACAGTATAAAAATGGCTTAAACGAGACGTTTTTACCACGCTTAGGCAGCCAAGTTGCGGATGTATTAAGCCAATCAAAATCCCCCAAAGACACGTATTTCGCCCTAAAGGCTTATATCATGCTTGGCGATGCAAAACACATGCACAAACCTTACCTTCAACATTGGTTCAGTCAGTTTTGGAAAACTCACCACTTGCCTAATAAAGAAAGGTTTGCCAAGCTTTTAAACGAAGCATTAGCCGAACCTTATACGCCAATCAACATTAATAACACTTTAGTACAAACCAACAAAAGTTATTTACAAGCATTACCCAGTTCTTTTTTATATTTCCAGCTCATTGAAGAAAAATTACCAAATAAATTTAAAAAATTAACGTTAGAGCACTTCAATCAAAAAGAACTTATCATTCCAGCGTTTTATACCAAAGCAAACGTTAATACTATTTATCAAACGTTGCTACCAACGCTAAGCCATGAGTTTCAAAATGACGCCTTTGTTATTAACAATGACTCTCAACAACGACTGAACGTATTTCGAAATGCCTACTTAGATAACTACCACGCATTTTGGCAACGATTAGCAACGAAAATAATACCTCTAAAATTTGACAGTTACCAAACTGCCAGTAAACAATTTAATGAATTAAGCGCGCCCACCTCATCCTTAGAAAACCTATTTAGTACAATACAAGAAAACACACGCGCATTTACTGATCCAAACAATCAAGCAGAGAACTTATTTAATGAGAAGATAGCCAGCCATTTCACCTCCTCTAACTTACTTAGCATGGCGCAAGTTAAATTATTAAGACCCCTTTTTTCTAATGTTGCTCAATACTTTCAAACCTTAAATAACTCCACTAATAAAATACAAACCGCTTTTGATGTCTCAAAAAAACGCTTCGAGCATGGCGAAGACGATCCGATTAGTCGATTAATGGCGCTAGAAAAACAGCTTCCTACCCCTTTGAATTCATGGACAAAAAGCTTAGCGACTAATGCATGGTCGTTATTACTGCAAGACACGCAAGTCTATATTAATCAGCAATGGCAAAATGTGGTATACCACCAATATAGTCACGGAATTAATGGTCGTTTCCCTTTTAGCAACGATCAAAACAATGAAGTTTCTGCTGATGCCTTTACTGATTTTTTTGGCCATAAAGGTAAACTTGCACAATTTTTCAATCGCTACCTATCGCCCTTTATAGATACAACAACCGCACAATGGCACCCCAAAATAAAAGATGACCTACAGCTTCCCATTCACCAAAACACCATTAAAGAACTGATTCGTGCAAACGTGATTAAAGAAATGTTTTTCAAATACAGCAATGAAAAACCCTCAATAAAATTCACGCTGCATGCATTGTCACTCGAACCCATCATTCAAGATTTAACCATTGTTATGAATGGCCAAAAGTTAACAGAAACTCAAGACAGCAAACGCTCATTAGAGTTCCAGTGGCCAGGTAACCTTGCTGAGCGTCAAACGCAATTAATCATTAATAATATTTCAGGCGAACAAGCCACTAAAACGGAAGATGGATACTGGAGTTGGTTTAAACTGATTAAAAAATCAAACTTAGAACCTTACGGTGACGACATGACAAACTTCCAAGTCACCATGGACATTAATGGGGTTGCCAGTAAGTTTTTAATGATAACCGGCACTCAAATGAACCCTTTCATTCCAGGTCTGTTAGAGCATTTCACTTTGCCCGATAAAATAGCTTAGTTTTCCCTAACGACAACCTATAAGGTTTAAGGCGTAAATAAAATGAAACACATACCACTAAAATTTGTCTTTTGTCTTTTATTGATTGAAGGCTTCATTACCATTTCATTAGAAATATTATCCATTCGACAATTGTTGCCGTTTGTGGGTAATAGCGTCATTGTTACGAGTTTGATAATAGGCGTGTTTTTATTATTTCTTTCTTTTGGCTATTACATTGGAGGAAATTGCAATAAAAATCATCTGGAAAAGCTGCAGTTAAATTTTAGTATTGCTGCTTGTCTTGCTGGCGTTGGTCTTTCTTATGCTTTTTGCCAATCGTTCTTTAGGTTTAGCGAAATTTTTTTTGGCTCAAGTCGTTTAAGCAGCTTATTAATGTATCTCTTATTCATCCTGGCGCCCGTTGTTTTATTGCTGGGTCAAACAATTCCAATCACGACAAACTTTTTTAAAAAATCTGACAGCGTTAATAAAATCAGTAGTCAGACTTTATTTTTAAGTACCATGGGATCTTTTTTAGGAGCCGTTTTAACCAGTTTGGTATTACTTAATTTCTTTGGCGTTGCTGAAACGATATTTTTCAATGTGCTTTTACTTCTTTTTTTGTCTTTGACGATTTCTTTTCTTATAAGAAAAAACAGAACCATACAACTGTTTCTTTTTTTTATCGTTGGTGGATACCTCTTTCACCTAAATGTTAATTATCAAAATAATCTATTCCTTTTAACCAATAATTATGCAAATTATCAAGTTTATGAGGATAATAAAAATAATATTCATTCATCCTATTTATTAGTTAATAATGCTTCGATGTCTAAAATTGATGAAAACAATAAAGGCTTTGAGTATGTTGAATACATAAAAAATTTAGCCTTTCAACAATTGAAATTAACCAATAAGAAATTTTTGATAATTGGCGCAGGAGGATTTTCCTTCTCACAAGAAAATACCTTTAATAATACTTTTACCTATTTAGACATAGATCCCAGCATTAAAGAGGTTTCTGAAAAATATTTTCTACACAGCCCAATCAAAGGTAAATTTATTGGCATTGATGCCAGAGTTTATTTTAATCAACAAACGACGCGTTTTGATTTTATTTTGTCCGATCCCTATACCAAAAAAAATGTTCCTTCTGCTTTGCTTACTAAAGAATATTTTACACGTTTAAAACAGCATCTAACCAATAATGGCTACGTCGTTTTTAATATTATTGCCGACCCTTTTTTAAGAGATGCTTATTCAAAACGAGTCGATAATACGTTAACGTCTGTTTTTAGAAATTGTACGAAGCATCCTATGAACTATGAATCATTAACTAATATTATTTATGTCTGTCTAAAAACAAGCAATGAAAATGATCTTCAGATTTATACGGATAATAAAAACATGTCTTCTAGAGATCAATTTTCTGCAATAGCGAAAAGCTAACAATGGGTATATACTTCGCGCGGCCATAAATGTGCCCAATATAGGCACTTTGATTTCGGTTAAAAAGTTAGACAGAACCGTTTCATCGATTCAATTTCTTTCTTTCATGCAAGCGTTTTAAATGTTATCTTTGTTGTAATATTTCGCGCGGGTATAAATTCATTTCGAAGCGGTTGAATCATCAAGGAAGAAAACAATGATTTTGAGAAATTTTTTCGCATGTTGTGTGTGTGCAAGCATCACTTTCAACGCACAAGCAATAATCACTCAGCCAACGACTAAACCGGTTGAGCCACTTAATGTTTCAACAGATATAAAACCAGATGATCGTCAAACGTTTACAAATCCAGCCTGGTTTGAAATAAGCGCCAAATGCATAGCCTATACTCAAAATCAATCCGTCAAATTTAAACTTGAATTAAAAAGTGGTTACGCCATTATTAATAAAAAACGCTACAACGCCCCTCATGTAATTGAATCGTTTAGTGTTGCCAATAAAGATAAGTTCACTGTTCAAATTGGTAAACAAGCCAAAGTAGCCTTAACCCTTATACAAGAGGGCGATACAAAAAAAATAAAAACCGATTGCTCAGTCTCGCTTTAATAGAATTTTTAAGGACAAGCCATGACTAAAAAAGACTTTTTAAAACGCTTTATACCCGTTGCCATGCCGGCAGTTCTCTTTGCGATTCTTCTTGGAATGTTTAATTTCATTCCACATCTAACCTCAATTTTAAGCGTTAATTATAGCCAACGGCTGCAAGACATTACCGCTTATACCATTCTTAGTGCCCTTTGGTTTTCTGGCGCATGGATTGTTAACCGCTTGATTGACTCACTGTTTTTTGACTTTTTCCTTAAACAAAAATTCAACACCGATGTGCCCGTTCTTATTAAAAATCTAAGTCGCCTTATCATTTTCTTTTTTGCCTTTTTGGGTGTGATAAGCGTTGTTTATTCTCGCTCCATCAGCGGCCTATTAACCGCTACTGGCGCCTTAGGTTTTATGTTTGGTTTTGCTCTAAAAAACATGATATCTGATGTGTTTGATGGTGTTTCCCTTGCTATTGATAAGCCTTTTAAAATAGGCGACTTTATTCATTTTAATGATAAAGGCTTACAACTTGATGCCACGGTGATTGAAACCACTTGGCGCACCAGCCGCTTTAAATGCAACACCGGCGGCGTACTCGTCGTGCCTAATTCACAACTTTATAAAATGGCTTTTACTAATTTAAGCACCAGTGGCAAAACGTTCTTTAATTTATTTTTTAAATTTGATATGAATGCCCCGGTTGAAAGAATCAAAAAACTGCTGCTTTCAGCCGCCATATCAACAGCCAACGTTTCGTCAGAGCCTGCGCCAAAAGTCTTTATTCAAAGCATTGATAAAGGTAATATCACTTACAAACTGATGTTTGTCTTCACCATTAAAGGTAATTCACAAGCGGCCATGAAAGATGCAGTAAACAGTAAGGTAATAAGCTTATTAAGCTTCTTAGGCTTTACATTTTCATTAGATAAAGAACAATACGTCATACGCAAAACCAAACCCCATGAAGAACATATTGCAAGCATTTCTCAAGATGAGTTTATTAAGCGGATACCTTTATTTAAAGGCTTAAGCGAAGAAGAATATCAAAAATTATCTCAAAATATGGATGTCATGACCTTCAAACCAGGCACGAGTGTGGTTGAGGTCGACGAGCAATTATCATGCATTTATATTATTGAAGAAGGTTTATTGTCTGTTCATGTGAAAGCTGATGACAAAATGATAAAAGTTGCGTATTTGAATACGGGTAGTTTCTTTGGTGAAATGTCACTGTTAACCGGCTCAAAAGCGTCAGCAACCATTATTTCAGAAAACCAAACAACGCTTTACCAAGTCAGCAAACCGGTCATGAAAGAACTCTTTGCAAAAAATCCAGAGCTTATTCAATCCATCAGTTTAATCATTGCTAAAAGACAAGCTGAAAACCTAAAACGAAAAGCGGAAATAATGTCCGCGGAACAATTAAATGCAGAAACCAAATCCATTGCGGATCGTTTAGTAAATAGCATTTGTAACTTCTTTAAACTCTAAGTTGAGAGCGTGTTGACGATTCGTTTTACTTGTTCAAACACGTCATCAACCTGAATAAGCGCCATGGCATCCGGTGAATGCACACGCGTTCCCCAAGCAACACACTTAGAATCTTTATTTAAACAATGCCTTAACGCCTCATCGTACTTATCAACGGTTAATGATTGTGATAAATATGGCCCTGAAAGCTTACTGGTTATAACGGCATACAAACCGATGACAGGCGTATTGACTGCGCTAGCAATGTGCACAGGCCCCGTATCTGGCGCAATTAAAAGCGCTGCTTTTTCAAGTAAAGCGGTTAATTGCTTTAAGCTGGTTTTGCCGACAAACGATCGAACGCCTGTTTGTGCAATAATAGGCGCGACAAAGTCCAAATCATCGGGCGCGCCGCTTAATACAATCTCAAGGGCTGGGTACGTCGCTTGAATTTTTTTAATCAATAGAACATAGCGTGAAGCAAGCCAACTTCTCTCTGCTTTACTGGCCGCTGGATTAATCACAATGCATGGCTTATTAAGCATCAAAGCAGCCCATTGCCGCTCGCTGCTTGAGGTTACTAACTGCCACTTAAGTTGCTTTGGCTGCTTGGCGCCAAGGTGAGTGGCAAAGCTCATAAAGCCTTCAAGCAAGTGATTTTGTTGCGCTTCAATGGCTTCACCAACAAACCAGCTGTGGCAATCCCTTGCGCGCGCCGAATCAAAGCCAACTTTACGCTGTGCGCTAATTAAGGGGTACATTAAATTAGTGCGTAAACTGGCTTGCATGGCCAGTAGCACGTCAAAACGATGCGGTCGCATTAAACGCCAGAATCGATAATAATCTAAGAGTGACTTAGGTTTATCAATGACAATAAAGTCAACACCCGATAAACCTTCTAATAAACGATGCGCAACCCTATCAATCACCCACGTTAAACGCGCCATAGGAAAGGACGCTTGCAACGCACGCACCATAGGCACCGTCATGACCACATCGCCAAGCGCTGATAATCGAAAAACACAAATACGCTTAAAAGGCATAACGATTAGCTATGCGCCTTAACCAAGGTAAACTGTGCGCTGCAATACGGGCATACTTCTGTTAGATTCGTATCACTTAACGGTAAAAATACACGAGGGTGCTCGCTCCAACTTTCTTTATCGCTCGTTGGGCAACTAATAGGCAGTTCTGCTTTGGTTACTTGTCTCACAACCTGAGAAGTTTGAATGGGCTGGTTCATAAAAAGCCTTCGCTTGAAAAATAATCCGTCATTATGCCAGCAAAACGTTTATAAAAAAACTGCATCCTCCTTTTTGCCTCATGAATGATACTTTGCTTAAGTTGATTTGCCTCTTATTGCTTCCTCTTTACTGTTTTGTAAGTCATTCGTCTTCGCCAGTTCCTGTGTCTTTCGATGATGGATGCGGCTTATTGATAGGTTTCAATCCTGCCTTTGTCTTCTGGTAAAGCACACCGCCAGTAGAATCATCACCATCTCCATCGCCAGCTGAAACGGATGCCTTAGTCGCAGTGGTCATGCCAATACCGGCAGCTCTTTTTGTATTCGTTGATTGAGAATTTATTGAGCTTGAACCACCTTCATCGACCTCCACAGGGTATACATTTTCTTTTGTATCTTGATAAAGAGCAGCACCACTTAATTCATTAATGGGTTTTGGAGGGGCAATAGGCGGTTTAATAGGAGCAATCAAGTCTCCTCCTGGACTTTCAGGCGGTAGAAGAGGATCAATGAAACCTCCTGGTTCCTTGAACAGCTTACTTTCATCCTCATCTTCACTATCTTCATCTTTACCATCTTCACCGTTGCCTTTAGCGACCGGCAAGATTGGATCAAGCAGTACTTTATTGACTGTTGTTGTGGTGTTTGCAGTGGTAACGGATTTTGCCTCTACAGGCCTCGTACTAACCTTAAAACACACTATGCCTTTATCAAATATTATACCATGACCAGAAAGTTTCTTATCCAGCCATGACTCAACACGCTTTTCCGCAGCATCCACGACATAAGCAGCGGCCATGTGAGGCGAAGAGGCCACAGCAGCCGCGAGCGCTGTTCCAACTGACACAGAACCTAGAACTATCCTTCCGACCCCAACCACTGCTTTACGGGTATACGCGCCAACCATGTATGCACCTTTACCCACATTACCATATGTCTCACCAATCTCATTTCTTTTGTCCGTAATCCTTTTGCCTTCCTCCGTCCTAGACGCCCACATGGCCGTTGGTATGTTCCCTACAAACTTAAGGCCCTGAGAAGCGCCTTTAGTGGCTTTTCTTCGCGTGCCACCATATTCTTTGCTTTGTATTGCTTTTTGAATTTCATCATAAGCCAAAGGAGTAATCTTTGCCTCGGCTCTAGTCAAGGATGCTTCTGCCTTATCTAATTGTTTCTTTAAATCAGAGGTATCAGCCGTAGGATTGCTTTCCTCAATACTTGTATTTAAAGCATTAACTTTCGTTTTAAAATGGGCAACATTAACATCATCATACAGCGCTTGCCGGTATTCAGTCACCTTACCTACCGCTTCCGTTAACTCATTATTCATCTGATTTAGGTTCGACTCTAGCGTTTGTATTGTATCGGGATCGGGAGCTTCATTACCAGCCTTAGCCTTAACCTCATTTATCTCGCCTTGCACGGCTTCAATCTTATCCATAAGCCCTAGAACGACCCTATCCTCGGCACTGCCTAATATTTCATATGCGTCTATTTTAGCCGAACGAACGACAGAGCGGCGCATAGAAACACCTTCATTTGCCTCATCCTTTTCCGCTTGCTCAGCATCACGCAACCCTTTTTCGGACACGACAACGCCTTCTGCTGCCGCTAGTTTCGCTACCAAGCCAATGTCATCTTTTGCTGTTTTAGTCTCAAGCGTAAGAAACTCATCTTTCTTCCTGCTCATGAACCCTCTGTCATCATCTCCTTGGTCTTTAGCCTCTTTACCACCCAAAGCACTTTTCACTGAATTAAGCCGACGTGACATAAAGCCAAGATCTCCGGAACCATTCACCTCAGCCTTTGATAACACAAACCGACCCTTCTCTTTCGCTAGCTGCGTTATTGCTTCGTCTAACTCAGCTTTAGCTTTAACTTTCGACTCCGCCCCATCAGCACTTGTAAGATTTTTCAAAGCATTCCGTTTTTTCTCCACCTTAGCTTCGCTGTAATTAACACGCCGATTAGCCCATTTTATGTCTGTTTTAAGCGCGGCGACCTTGTCAGTATTTGCATCACCAAGCAGATCATAAGTGGCATTAGAAAGCCGGTTGCCGACTTCCGCCATATTTTCAGCGCCACCGATGACGCTAAGCATTAACAATTTTGACAACATACCTGGGCCATCAGGACCGGCATCCTTCATCAGTTTTTTCATTCGCTTAGCATCGCGCTTCGCTTTGCGTTTTTGTTTACGCCGTTGTTTTATTGCTGGTTTGTCGCTGCGTCTAGACGTTGCCCGTTTAGAACCTTTAGCCATTCTTCCGGTGTAATTAGCAATAATGGGCTTATCACCCTTCGCATTGACTATATCGTCGCTGCCAAACGTGTATTTCGCTCCTTTTGCTGCGACCTTATCCCCAGAGGCATCGTAAGAACCTTTAAGACTATACAAGTCTCCTGAAAGGCCATTTTTCGCGTCTGCCATGTGATTAAAATCAGCGTCCATAATTTTCGCAAGTTCACCGGCATCCCATTCAACGTCCTTATCGCCTGGCTTTTTAACTTTTTCAAGTAAGCGAGTTTTTTGGTATTTTTTATTAAACACATTCGCATTAGCAAAGCTTAATTTTTTACGAGCAAGAATTTTCCGTTTAACTTGCCCTTCTCTTTTGCCTTTAAGTATTTTCAGCTCGCTTCTAGCAGCTACCAATTTGCCTTTTGCCTCAGCTCTATCTTCTTTAGATGCCGTTTTATCGTTCGCTACTTCTTTATTCTCCCTTATACCGCTTACCAACTTCTTAATTGCATCGACCGTTTCCTTTACCTCTTTGTGTGCATCATCAAAGTCATGCTGAGCAACATCGCGATCCATTTCGGCTCGTTCTAAACGTTGAGCGCCTGCCCTTAACATGGTTAGGTCAGCTTTATCTGAATCATTTAACGGGCCTTTTCCTTCTGCTTTCGCAAGCGCATCTAACGCTTCATCGGCAGCGTCTAAGTTATCTTCTAATTGCCCTGCCTCACTAAGGTCTTGTTTCTGGTCGTCTGTTTTGTCTTTTGTCTTTGCTGTTGCTGCCTTTAATGCCTTCC
Source organism: uncultured Legionellaceae bacterium (assembly GCA_963934185.1). GTDB lineage: Bacteria > Pseudomonadota > Gammaproteobacteria > Legionellales > Legionellaceae > CAWVYD01. The sequence goes on from CAWVYD010000003.1 coordinate 20,400, forward strand.
TTGTCGCACGGTGTGTGTTAACTTTTTTGTTTTGCGCTGTCCTAGCTTCCTTGAGCTGTGCTTGAAGCGAATTAACTTTAGTTGCATCTAATGAGGAAACACTGCCTTCTGTTTTTTCAGCAGCAGCTAACTCCGTTTCTAAATCAGCTATTTTTGCTTGACCTGTCTCTATTTCTTCTGCTTCTTTTATAAATTCACTCTCAAGCGCTTTTTCCTCTGTTACTTCTTCTGATACTCCTTCGGCTTTTTTATCTTCTTCTGTATCGTTAGTTTTGTCTTCTTCCTTATCTTTGCCCATGGCAAAACCTTTCACTTTACTGGCGACTCCACCTATGGCTCCACCTGCCGCTGTGGCCGCTCTGCCTACTTTTCTTTTACCCGAAGCAACATATCTTCTTTTTGCCCTTACGCCGCCAACCAGGACTTTTTTGTAAAGCCAATGCCCTGGCCTTTTTATCTGGTCTCGAGCGGTTTTAAACAGCGCTCTTTTGCTCTGCTTAACGTTTTTCTTTAAGTCCTTATAGCCTTTGCCTACTGATTTTACTCCGCCAATTGCCCCCAGTGCTAGCTTACCCGCACTTTTTGACATGCCGCCACTTTCCTCTGATTGAGTGCCTTTAAGCCCTTTCATGCCCGCTTTACTTGCTCTTCCACCCGTTGCTTTCCAAGCTTTTTTAGCCATTCGCTTACGCGATTTGCCAGATGTTATCAGTTTCGCTGCGAAGTTTATTCCCGTGGGCACGAGCTTGACCACTTTACCAGCTAGCTTTATTCCTCCGATAAGCTTGCCACCTTTACCACCGCTTCGGGCTGCACTTTTAGAGCCGCCGCCACCCGTTGCACCGCTGCTGTCATCACTATCACCACCGCCGCTGTCATCACTATCACCACTTACGCCAGCCATGACAACACCTTTACCGCCTTTTGATTTCCCACTCGCACTGCCACCACCTTTACCACCACCTTTACCACCACTCGCACTGCCACCCGCGCCACCAGTCGCACTCGCATCATCATCGTCATCATCGTCATCATCGTCATCATCGTCATCATCGAGGCCCGCAATCGTACTGCCAGCGGCACTTTTTGATTTTGTATTGTTTGTTAAATTTGCAATGTCCTCTATCAAGGCATTGAAGGCTTTATCTTTACCCATCATTTTATTAGCCGTTTCCATGGCATCCATTGACAATTTCTTTTTATCAACGGGTTTGCCGTCCATCATATCTGAGGCGGCAGACATGCCTTCTTTCGCTAAAGCCACAAGCGGCGCCCCAACTTGAACGCCCTTAGACATGGCGGTTGACGCAAATTTGGCCAACCCTTTCGAGGCCTCGCCTGACGCACTTTCATGCGCTTTTTTAACCTCTGCCAACATGCCGCCGACTGTACCGCCGCCTAAATCGCTTGCTTCGCCTCCAGCAATCCACCGAAGTACTTTATCTGGCACATGGTGAATGAGTTCAAACGCTTTATTAACGACGGCAATAATGGTTGATACGTAAGTTAAAAGCATAAAGAAAAAGAGAAAGATGGTTGACCACATACCGTAAACGCTATTATTGCCAAAAATATCTGAGCCAAATTGACTGTAACTTTTCGACATTCCAGATCCGGTGCTTATCCTTGGTATGTTGTTAATTTGAACGGTTATAATGGCAAAGCCGGCATTAATATACCAAATGCCTACGTATGATAAAATAATTCCGAAAATATAGCCTAATATCATCATCGATGGGCGTAAGAAAATACCAAGCAATAACATATAAGCTTGATCGCTTTTACCAAAAGGATGCTCTCCATCTGGATGCATGACGCCCAATGCGATTAAAGGGGCCGCCACCATCGCTTCAACCACACCAATTAACCAGCCAATACTAGCAAAAAGAAAAACGGTAAAAGGGACTAAGGGGAGGTAATAGGTTGCTGTAATACCAACACCGACCATGATGCCAAGCCACATCATTACCACAGGTAATAATGCCATCATTAACGATAAAGCTGACGGTCCTATCATCGCAGCGCCAATAGCAACGCCTATCATTATCATAAAAGAATTTGCTGAGCCTTCGATGAAACCAACGCCCATATTTGCTAATGCTAAAATAGGATTTACATTAGGATCTTTAAGTACCTCCATTGCCCCTAGAAAAGTACTGGCGAGTAAAATAATAGGGGGTTGTAAAAAGGCGAAAAGAACCATATTAAACATCGGAAGTATTAATTCGATTAAAAGATTAAAGAAAAAGACCACGACGAGTGAAAAAATCTTAGAAATAATGGCACCTGGAACGCCCCATTTACCACCACCAGCACTAGAATTACCTAACTGCGGCATTTCTTCAGAGCTATTGTAAGTTAGGTTTAATACAAATTCTGGTTGTTCATCACCTGGCTGACCAGGCATGACAAGCGCGCTGCCGTTAACAAGAAAACCATAAACAGAGTTTGGGTATTTAAACGTTGAATTCGTGGCGCCCGATGCATAAATGCCATAAACAGGCTCTTGCAAAGCATGTTTGTTGAGTGTTGGAATTTGTAATTGCTGCGTAGCCGAACCACTTTTTTCACCACTTATTAATTCCACAATATCGTTTGTCATAGTCGTAATTTGACCATAATTTCCATCTACGCTATTTACAGCACAAAACAGATTCATCATTTCCTGGCCGGCACTTTGTAAAACTGTACAACCACTACTGGTTGGGTCTAGAAAAAATTGACTGTAGCTGTCTGTTGTCCACTGCCCTTCGCCACACTTGTTTTGATCACCGCCTGTGGATCGACACACCTGTAGACCAGACTCCGAATCACTGCCAATATTTTTTGATCCCTCTAACACATGAGACGTTAAAATGGCCAACCGAAAATAATAAGCACCCGCTAGAATCCAGCCAGTTTGTCTTGCTTGACTTATAAAGGCACGCTGCGCTATATAATCCTTATTGTTTGATGATTGGGACTTAATATAAAGGCTGGCCGACATCATGCCATTATACGTTGCAACGGCATCTTGCAGCTCTGTGCCTCTAAGCAAAATAGATTCCGATACTGATCCCTCATACAATTCCCAAGATAAACAGGCACTGCTTTTATAAGCTTTTAATCCGTCCGAATTATCTGATCCATAAGGATTTAACGTTTGAGTGCAATAACCCAAAGAAATCGTTAGTGGCACGCCCCAGGGGTTTTGGGCAGTTATTGGGTTCACACAAGGTTCGTCTTTACTGCAAACAAGGGTTGTATTAAATGCAGGAGCATTTTCAACGATTTTTTGCGCTGTAGGCACAAAATATAAATACATTTGATTGACCGCAATGGCACGCGATGCACTCACGGTGGTCGTCTCAGCGGAGGTTAAGCCCATGTTATCCGGTGCAACGAAATTTTTAAATTTAACCGTGCCACACACGCCATTAAACGTATCATAAGGTGCCATGGACACATCAAAATTAGGCATTGGCACTTTTGGACTATCTGTATCTAACACCGCATCCGTTACAAAACTAACAGAATCGAGGAAATTAGGTACTGCTGTTTTACAGAAGGTTTCAGTGATGGAGCCAGGGGCTGCATCCGTACATGGTGACACGGTTCTTATAGCAGACTGATAATTTTCAAGCTTTTTATTTAATGCAGCCATGCATACTTCACCGGTAAACATGCCATATGCGGCATTAAACACATCGGTATTATCGTTTTTCGCCATATTGGTGATTGGGTCAATATTGGCACTAACGATCGCTCCGCCACGATTCAAATACGACAACGCTTGATTCCAAACCTTATCGGCTGCTCCTACGCCTTGTATCACCACCCACATAATAAATATTTGTAAAACGCAATAACCCGATGCTTTTGGCAATAAAAACGCAATGCCAGCAATGGAACGAATCGGCACAAATACTGATGACCAGCGTTTGCCAATGTTTTGCCCATCCGCAGCGGTATTCATTGTTGAAACTAATAACGTGTAAAACACCATCATTCCTGCCAAAGCAAGAATAGCCGTATTAAATACGCCAAAAATTTCCCCTGCAATTTGACTGCCATTACCAGCCAGCACACCATCAACCACACCAAAAATATTACCTAAAAATAAAACCGATAAATCACCAGGGACAGGCTTAAAGTTAAGCGCGCTGTAGCTGTCGTCAATGGCGCTTTGTGTGGTCGCCATAGCCTGCACAGACGTCAAAGACAGGACGATAAAAATCAATAAGAAAAAATAATTAAAGCGTTGACGAAACATTATTCTTTCCCCTCTTGATAACTGGCATCCACTTTGACATAGCTACCTGTCTGACTTAGAGAGGCTCCCTTTTTGTTTGCTGAGGTAGACGGTTTTGAGGCTGAGGCTGAGGCTGCCTCTGAGTCTGAGGCTGAGTCTGCCTCTGAGTCTGAGTCTGCCTCTGAGTCTGAGGCTCCACCTGCCATTGATGTTTTGCCCTTTGATTTACCACCGCCTTTTGATTTACCCCCCCCTTTTGCACTACCACCACCACCACCACTGTCACTACTCTCAGCAGGTGGTTCCGAAGACTCGCCGCCACTAACAGCCTTAACCACCTTTTTGGCTATATCCTTCATTTCGCCTTGTAATGCGTGACCGGCACTGGCTTCTTTATTATTATCATCCAAATTGCCGGCCATTTCGGCAATCTCACCCATCGCAGTTGGTGTCTTTTTGCCATCGCCGCCAGTCGCTGAGGCATCTTTGCCATCGCCGCCAGTCGCTGAGGCATCATCATCATCACCATCTTCGCCATCTTCGCCATCTTCTTCTTCCTTGTCAGCATCGCTTGATAGCTCATTCAATGTATCTTGTACCTTCTCGATGGCATTAATCGCGCCTGCCATCATTGTTGAATTTATTTTAGCAATGGCTTGAGCCGATGCATCCGTGCCTTTTTTATGTGCCCCTTTCATTTCCTGGCTCATCGCACTCGATAGTTTTCCGCCCAGTTGCTCTTGGCTACCACCTGAAATCCAGCGCATGACTTTATCAGGTAAAATATGAATCATCTCAAACGCTTTACTCACCACAGAAATAATCGTAGATATGTATACGAGCAGAATAAAAAATAACAAAAATATGGTCGACCACATGCCATACACCGACGTGTTTCCTGTCATGTTTTGGCCGATCTCTTGAAAATCGTTATCAATGGCATTTGCAGCCCCGCTATACCCCGCGGTACTGCCTGTATCAATATCAACCATTTGCATGTTTTGAACATCTGGCACCACCATTATGAAACCAGCATTGACAAACCAAATACTCACATAAGACAAAATGATTCCAAAAATATACCCCATTATCATCATTGCCGGCCGCAAGAAAATGCCTAGAAGCATCATAACGGCTTGCTCACCTTTACCAAACGGTGAATCACCTTCTGGGTGCATAATGCCAAGCGCTATTAAAGGGGCTGCCGTCATTACTTCAATGACCGCAATCAACCAGGCAAGGCTAGCAAATAAAAAAATCATGAACGGCACAAAGGGTAAATAATACGTTGCCATCGTCCCCACCGAAATCATAATGCCAAGCCATAAAGTAATCACTGGCATCAGCATGATTAATAACCCGAGTGCTGCCGTACCAATCATTGATGCGCCAACGGCTATCGCTATCATTAATATGAAAGAGTTTGCTGAGCCCTCAATTAATGAAACGCCCATGTTTGTTATGCCTAGAATAGGGTTAACATTAACGTTTTGTAGTACCTCAATCGCCCCTAGAAAAACGCTGGCTAATAAAACTAATGGCGGTTGAATAAAGGCAAAAAACATCATATTAACCATAGGAATAACTAATGAAAGCATCATATTAAAAAATTCTTTTAATACACTGTTATAAATAACACTGATAATTTGTCCCGGTATGTTCCACATGCCACCACTGATTTGTTGGCTACCTAATTGAGGTACATTGGTTGAGGCATTAAAATTAACGCTCATTATAAAGTTAGGCTGCTGGTTTCCCGGCTGACCCGGTAATACCAACGCCGTACTGTTAACTAAGAAACCATACGCTGAATTAGCAATTTCGTAGGTTGGTTGCTGGAGGACGTTACTTTTAACTTCTGGAATCTTACTACTCGTGTTTTGAGTCCCTTTTATTAATGTTTTCGTATCGGTTACTGCCGTGTCAAGATCTGGAATCGAATTGATACGGTTACTGTTACAAAACACCTTATTATTATTATTATTACAAAGTGTTGAACGATGCTCGGTAAATTTCGCTTCAAATTTAGTTGTCGACCAAGGAGTACAATCCGTATCGACGGATGGGCTGCAAATCTTCAATTCAGATGAGTTATCATTGCCCACATCGCCATCACTCGACGATTGCAGCACTTGTGATGTTAAAATAGCCAAACGAAAATAATAAGCGCCGGCTAACAACCAACCCGAACTTTGGGCTTTAGAAATAAACTCGCGTTGGAGCCGATAGTTCCCGGCATCCGTCACTTGCGACTTAATAAATAAACTCGCTGACATCATGCCATTATACGTTGCCACTGCATCTTGAATTTCTGTTCCTCTTAACAGCACACTTTCCATAGCGCCATTTTCAAGCTCCCAACTAAGGCAGGCACTACTTTTATAACTACTCTGATCCGATGTATACGGATTGACATCTGCCGTACATTGAGTTAAATCAATCGTTAAAGGCACTCCCCATTCAAAACCATTTGCTTTTGGATTAATTTTTTTATCGTTATCAACCACTTGTTTAGATGTGCTTGCTAAAAATTCATACATTTGGTTCATAGCAACTTGTCTTGAACTGTTTAACGTGCCTTCTTGCGAATCCGTTAGTCCCATTTCTTTTGCTTTAGTCTCGCCAGAAGGACTTGATTCGTCATCAAGTGAAAATGCTTTGAATTGAATCTCACCACAAATACCATTAAGAATCTTATAGGCGTCTTCGGCCAATGTAGGCATTTGAATCGTAATCTTGCCCGTAGACGGCAACGTATCATCAAAGAAATTAATCGAATCAATAAAGTTCGGTACGGGGGTCGTGCAAAAGTTAGACATGGCTTGGTCTGTTGTCGTATCACACGTAGTACCGCTATTTTGCGTCCTTCGATACATTGCAATGCCTTTTTCCATCGCAGCCATACACACCTGGCCAACAAACATACCGTAAGCGCCATTAAACACAGCTGAATCATCATTTTTTGACATGTTTGTAATAGGGTCTACGTTTGGTCTAACAATTGAACCTCCCCTATTTAAATAACTTAATGCTTGAGCCCAGACTTTATCTGCCGCGCCAACGCCTTGGACCACGACCCACATAATAAAAATTTGCATAACGCAATAGCCAGACACTTTTGGCATCAAAAGCATCGCACCTCCCACCGTGCGAAGAGGTACCCATAGCGAAGACATGCGTTGGCCAAGAAACTGTCCATCTTGAGCTGTATTCATGGTTGAAATCATAAGCGTATACGAAATGATAAGACCGCCAAGCGCTAGGACTGCCGAATTAAACACACCAAAAAGTGTTCCGGCAATTTGGCTGCCCGTACCCGCTAACACACCATCGACAACACCAAAAATATTGCCTAAAAACATAATTGATAGATCGCCCGGTGGCGGTTTTAAATTAATTTCACTGCTTGTCTCTGCAATAGCAGTTCCAGACAATAACAATGCAAATAAAATATAAATAAAATAATTTGAGATATTAAATGTGCGAGAGAGTGTCATAAGTATCCCTCTTCATAAATAAGGTGCGAACAGTTGGCAGCCAAATAAATTGAAAGAAAAATACAATGCAATACAAAGTGACAACCATCACGCCCTTTATTGTCAGAGCTTATACCAACAACCAAATTTATACCTCATTATTAATACGCCAAGAACACTCACAAACAAACAATGTGCGCATCAAGTTCGCAAATTAAATGTATTTAAGCTGAGTTATACAGCGAATCGTTTGAAATATCACCTATCTCTAACTCATTAATTTAAATACAAAAAAAACGAATACCATTGACTCTAGACAACAGCCTTATTTTATTACTATAGTAGCTACATAGATAAGCGTCCATTATTTCAATGGCATACGTAAAAAAAGAGTAAATAACATGCCTGATCTTAGCCACGAAGGATGTAGCCATTTTTGGAAAGACTATGCTGATCCGATGATTTACCGGGTTATCACTTTTATGGAAAGTGTGGAAGCATGGACCTTAGACGGTGACCCGAACCTTGAACAAGCCATTAACGTGCTGGGCAATGAATTAGATGACATCAGCAAAGTCGATTTGGGTGAATTAGGTAAAGAACAAGCGTTTATTCGACTTGCCTGTAATATTAAATCTGGTCGTGCTTTGCGCTTATTACAAGCCATTGATACCGTGCATCCAGGCTCTGCGTCTCGTTTATTAATTTATGCAGAAGAAAACAGCAGTAATGCAGAAGATCCTGCTGGCATTTTTTTAAGGCGCAACATTGTATTTGAACGATTACGTTTGCTCGCTCGCGTCTTTTCAGAAGAACGATTCCAATTAATATTAAAAGCCTTAGAAGGTGATGAATGATCATTAAAATTTCGTTTAGAAAATTAGCTTTAATATCACTACTTTCAGCCTTAAGCAGCACGCATTGCGCTTATGCCTTAAGTACTTGTGACGCCGGTGTAGACTGCGATGTATCTATTAACGGCAACACTTTTCTAAATCAAGAAAGTAATCAAAGCGTGTTAACCGAACTACAAACCAAGTATGGCTTTGGCACCAGTACTTTTTTAGCCGGTACTGATTTAAATGACATCAATGCTACCATTAATACTGCCAGCTATATGGCCTCTCGCTTTTTAATTACAAATTTAACGCTGCCAGTATTTAATATATCGACCATGAGCAGTGCCCATTTTGACATTGCCGTTAATGATGGCAGCACTTTTTCAACGAATCTTAATATCATCCATGACCTCTACAAAAGCAGTCTACTAACCAATTTCTTTGTATCTGAAAGCAATAATGGCTATAACCCCATTACTGACTTGGACATTGAATCTTACGCATTTCCACGCGCCAGCCAAATAAGTAAAAATAATATTGCCGGCGTGACTCCCATATTATTTTTAAACTACTTAAACGCCACCAGTGCAACAGCGGACACCATTGCGTCTAAATTTGAAACTTACTGCCCAGCCAGAAGCTCAACCTATTCGCGTGATAGCGACACTGCTACTTGCATCCAACCCTTTGATCAATTAAACACAGCGTCAGGTTCTGGCTTTGACTCCTCCGAAGGGGCAACCGATGATGTTGGCACACGATTTAGCACAACGCTACCTAGCTACTGGGACTTCTTACAGCAAACCGTATCCAATGATGTGCTTCCCTCACTTACAGCCAGTACATTGATTAATCCACTGACTTATGAAGATGACACTAGCAGTGGAGAATACAGCTTACCTCTCGACACCACGCTTGGACTGTACGGAAGAACAGAATTAGCAGCAGCAGATAATTTCATTCGCTATCTGAGTGGCGACCTATTACCCAGTGGCTTATCAACCAGTGATGAATACCAACTTTATTACAACATCGCCACAGGCAGCGCGTGTTATCAATACCGTTTAGATGCCGCGATGAAAATAAAAGCGTATCGCATCATGCTTCGAAATTATGCGGCTCAAACGTCTGTGGGTACGGGCAACCTTTACTACCTCATGCAAAAACGCCGCCTCATTGCAGAGTCTGGTAATACCACCGTCAAAACAAGCCAAATGGAACAAGAATACAAAATGGCAACCTACCGGCTGTTTAACCCAGACAGTGCAACCACTCAAAAAACCACTGAATGGCAAGATCGCTTAGCCACAGCCAGCAGTTCAGCCATACAAAGGCAAATGGCCGTTTTATTGGCGGAAATAAACTATCAGTTGTTTTTAAACAGGAAAGAGCAAGAAAGAATATTGCTGACGCTATCTGCCATGCACTTAAGCAATACGGCGCAACTTAAAAAAAGCTTAAACATTAATGAAGCAGCTTCCTATATTAGTCCCATTCAAACACCCATGAAAACTGTTGATAGCCAATGTACCGGCGAGACCTTATCCAACAGTGATGGCTGATAATACGGTTTCATTTATGCCTAGCCCCATAATGGGGCTAGGCATTTCCACGTTTATTTCATCCCATCTCTGAGAGTGATAGATACCTAATGGAAATTAAGATGCGAGATTTTTGTGTCATTAATTCATTATTAATGAGGTATAGATAAGCTTACTTACGCCTCAATAAGCACAGCTTATAAAATATGGCCC
>CAWVYD010000004.1:0-30231 GCA_963934185.1 uncultured Legionellaceae bacterium
TAACTAAAGCCAATCATCTCCTTCACTCCAAAACGAATTGTCAACACGCCCTAGTTAGCCATCAATTAAATGTTTGATGAGAGAAAGAGGAAATCACATGTCCGTAGAAATAAGATTTGTCGTAATTAGAAACAATGAAGAGGTTAAAATATTTATGGACAAAAAATCCGCCGATGAATATGACATGATGCTTGACATTTCAAATAGCATCAGTGAGCTTCTAACTGAGTCTGCAATTAACTTAAATGACAATGATAAAGAAATTTTAAGTGTTTTCTTATCACAAAAAAAAGATGAATTACTTGTCGCTCTTCAAGCTAAAAAAGCCAAGGTAGCACCAAAGAAAATAAGTAAACTGACTTTAAAAAGTGACGTTGAGGAAGAGTGCGCAGCGTGAGCGTGAAAGAAATCCGTGCTATACCCATCGCACTTCAAGATGCGAAATTTAGGCGTTGAAAATTATCAGTAATTCTGCTCACCAATGTTGATTTATAATCAGTGATTTTTTCAAAGAAACTTAAAATTCCTTCCGTAAAATCTGAGAATTTAGGGTAATAACGATTATACGTAATATTTTCATGCATGACTTTCCATAAGCGTTCAATAGGATTGAGATTAGGGCTGTATGCAGGAAGGAAGTGGAGCTTGATATTGGTTGTGCTCACAAAATCACGTATGGCCTGACTCTTGTGATACCCCGCATTATCCCAAATGATATGTATTGTTTTTGCCTTTGGTTGAGCCGCGATAAGTTGCTTTAAAAAAGCCTCGATACTTTCACCATTTATCCATGGGGCCTGCGCATATTCAACATGGTGATTAGCGACATTAACACCAGCAATCAAATTAACTCGCTTTTGACAGGCGGTCATTTTTTCAGGTTTTCGTACACCTTTTTCAATCCAACCGCAGGCTAATTTTGTTTGATGCTGAGGATGGCAGGCGTCTAAAAAGTAGATAACTTCGTCTTTAGGAAGGTTAGCTTTTAGATTTTCATAATATTCAATAAACGCTTCTTGCTTCGCTTCATCGGCTTTAGCAGGTATTCCATGTGGCTTTTTATAACGAAATCCATTTGCCTTTAACCATTTTGTCATGCCACTTTGTGTGTATTTCAAAACAAATGCTGATTGAACATAAGCGCAAATTTCTTTGACATAAAGGTAGGTCTTTTCACGGAGATGAGATTTTAGTAGCTCAGATTGCTGTAAACTCATACGGCAGATACTTCCACCATTGGTTGGCGCTAACTTCTTCTTGATAAAATAATCCTGTACGTGTCGTCGGACCGTTTCATCATCAAGTAAAAGTATTTCAGCGATCTTTGTATAACTGTAGCCTTTGTCACGTAGAAGCACGGCTTTTATACGATCACGTACTCGACCATCACGTTCAGATTTGTGCTGAATAACTAAGGCGGTACGTTCTTGTGTGGTAAGTGATTTTTTCATTTGAGCATTTGATCATACTCAGCTTAAAACCGCAACTTCATTAGCGACGGGTATATTGATTTAAAAATTTGGTTATCGGATGATGCAACCGTTAAACCAGTGCTCATAGATGTTAGGCAGCCATGGGAACATGGTACTGCTAAAATTAAGAACGCTGAACTGATCTTATTGGGAAACATTCCATTAAAAATAGATTCATTCACTCACGGTCAGCCTTACGTTATTTTTTGTCATCATGGCATTAGAAGCATGAGTGTCACCCTGTTTCTAATCCAAAACGGCTATTCTAACGTATTGAATTTACTAGGTGGTATTGAAGCTTGGCGTCAAGAGGTTGATGATTCTATTGCGTCATACTAACCATTTTATCCAATGATGTAAAAACACGCCTAGAAATGGAGTTTGTTTTGTTTCTGAAGGGGAGTGACGGTTGGCATTAAGAGATTTTATAGCTTGCCTGCTGCTCTTCGCAATGTTTGTCAACTTATTAAGCCTGGTTAGACTTTATTTTTTGGCTAATTAAACACCGTGGAAAAAACAAACTGAATCATCAATGCATCAGTGGTTTAGCGCAAACTTTTTTTGAACGAGTCATTACATTGAAATGAAAGAGTAAAGTTTTACAGTTGTACACTTGCTTAATGTCTCGATTTGAAACATATGGATATCAATAATGGCGGAGAGGCAGGGATTCGAACCCTGGGAGGGTTGCCCCTCAACGGTTTTCAAGACCGTAGCATTCGACCGCTCTGCCACCTCTCCTATACTGTTTTAACTTCTTGCGAAATCGAGTGAAATAATAACCCATACTTAATGCGTTGTAAATAAAAAAATTCTTTATTTTCAATGAAATTTATAATTTATACAACTTATTTTCTTTCACACAATCATCGAGTTGTTTAAGTTGCGTTAACAATTTTTCCATTTGTGCAAGTGGCCAAGAATTAGGCCCATCACTTAATGCTTTTTCTGGGTTTGGGTGCGTTTCCATGAACAAGCCAGAAATACCGACGCCAATGGCTGCTCTGGCTAATGTGGGTATAAATTCTCTCAGGCCGCCTGAAGAACCACCTTGACTACCTGGTTGCTGGACTGAATGCGTTGCATCAAATACAATGGGTACCTTCGACTCACGCATCACCGTTAAGCTCCGCATGTCAGACACTAAGTTATTATAACCAAAAGAAGCGCCACGCTCACAAGCCATAATCTGCGTGTTACCCGTTGATTGCGCTTTTTCAATGACAAATTTCATTTCCCATGGAGAAAGAAATTGCCCCTTCTTAATGTTTACCGGTTTGCCAGTCTCAGCTACTTTTAAAATAAAATTGGTTTGCCGGCATAAAAAAGCAGGGGTTTGAAGCACATCAACAACCTCAGCAACGTCATCTAAAGGCGAATCTTCATGCACGTCCGTTACAACAGGCACACCAATTTCTTTTTTAACCTTAGCCAAAATGGCTAAGCCTTTATCAACCCCCATACCACGATAACCTGATAAGGATGAACGATTGGCTTTGTCAAAAGAACTTTTAAAAATAAAAGGTATATTTAATGACGTACACAACTCTTTTAAATACCCAGCGGTGTCCATTGCTAATGTTTCATTTTCAATAACACAAGGCCCTGCCATCAAAAAGAAAGGATGGCTTAGCCCTACGTCATAACCACATAAATTCATTTTATTTAATCCCTTTACGTTTAAGTACTGCGCCAATGTAACCTTCAAATAAAGGATGCCCATCACGCGGGGTTGAAGTAAACTCTGGATGAAATTGGCATGCTAAAAACCAAGGGTGATCAGCTAGCTCAATCATTTCAACCAACATGCCATCTGCTGAACGTCCTGAAACAATTAAACCTGCATTTTCAAGTTGTTCTACGTAACGATTATTGACTTCATAACGATGACGGTGACGCTCTACGATAGAGTCTTTTTTATAACACGCTTTAGCAATCGTATTATCAATTAATATCGTTGATTGTCCGCCAAGTCGCATTGAACCACCTAATGAAGTGTGTTCATTGCGCGTTTCAAGATTACCTTCTTCATCTTGCCATTCTGTAATAAGCCCAACTACCGGCTCAATGGCATCCTTGTCAAACTCTGTAGAATTTGCATTGGCTAAACCTGCAACGTTACGAGCAAACTCAATCACTGCCGTTTGCAACCCTAAGCAAATCCCTAAAAAAGGCACTTTATTTTCACGGGCATATTGAATCGAAAGAATTTTGCCTTCCGTGCCCCGTTCACCAAAACCACCAGGAATAAGAATGCCATCCATAGGCTCAAGTATTTCAGTGCCATGCGTCTCAATAAGTTGCGCATCAACATAAATAATTTTAACTTTAACGCAATGTTTTAAACCCGCATGGTTAAGCGCTTCATTAAGAGATTTATAAGCATCACTTAATTCAATGTATTTACCAACCATAGCGATTTTAATTTCTTTTTCACGCGCTAAATCTGCTTTAGCTACCGCGTGCCATTCACTTAAATCAGCATCAGCTGCTTTAATGCCTAACTTACGGATCACCAAATCATCCAAACCTTGTTCATGCAAATATTCTGGTATAGCATAAATACTGCTTTTATCTTCTAACGAAATCACGCCGCCTTTTTCAACGTTAGTAAACAGAGCAATTTTATTTCGCTCAGCCATTGCAAGCGGTTTTACACTACGACAAATTAAGACATCTGGCTGGATCCCAATGGATCGCAACTCTTTAACCGAATGCTGTGTCGGTTTTGTTTTTGTTTCACCAGATGTTGCAATGTAGGGCACTAAGGTTAGGTGGATAAAGAGGGAGCGTTCAACACCCACTTCAAAACGCATTTGCCTGATGGCTTCAAGAAAAGGTAATGATTCAATGTCACCTACGGTGCCGCCTACTTCAACCATGGCCACATCAAAACCTTCCGCGCCTAATTTAATGCTGCGCTTTATTTCATTGGTGATGTGAGGGATAACTTGAACTGTGCTACCTAAGTAATCACCCTTTCGCTCTTTCGTTATAACGCTATTATAAATTTTACCAGACGTAAAATTATTGTTTTTAGTCATAGTAGTACGAACAAATCGTTCGTAATGACCTAAATCTAAGTCCGTCTCAGCGCCGTCATTGGTTACAAATACTTCACCATGCTGAAAAGGACTCATGGTACCAGGATCGACATTCATATAAGGGTCAAGTTTAATCAACGTTACACTTAAACCACGTGATTCTAAAATAGCAGCCAGTGACGCTGCTGCAATGCCTTTACCTAATGAGGAGACTACGCCTCCAGTAATAAAAATAAATTTTGTCATGATACTCTCAAACTTAAAAAATAAGATATACGTCTGTATTTACGCGCGCGTTAACTGATCCATCACTTGTACCATCTCAAGGGCCGTATCCACTGACTCTCGTCCTTTATCACTGTGCTCCCCGCCTGACCTGGCAAATGCTTGTTCGCCATTCTCAGTCGTTAATACACCAAAAACTACCGGTAACTCATATTCCATAGACACAGCCAAACAACCATCTGCAGCGTATTGGCACACATAATCATAATGCGTTGTCTCACCTCTAATGACAGCGCCAAGTGTCACAATGGCACGAGCCGTTCCTGCGCTAGCAATACGCTTGCACACCAATGGTATTTCTACCGCGCCAGGCACATGAACTACTCGAATAAATTCTTCGGGAAAATTAAGTTCGTTTAACCGGCGAAGTGCACTGTTTAACAAACGTTCGGTCACAGGCGTATTAAAACGGCTCACTATCACTGTAATGGGAAACGGCTCAATGACCGTTTTGCTGCAATCTATGTGTGTTATCGTCATTTAAATCTCTGTCTTAAATTAAAAACATAAGTCAATAAATACACTTTTTTCATTACGCAATGAATGATTAACAAACGCTAGAATCACTCATTTGCGACGTATACATATGGCCTAGTTTGTCTTTTTTTGTTTGCAAGTAAGCATAATTATGTTCAGTAGCTAACATTTCAATCGGTTGTCGTTCGCTAATGGTTATACCGTATTTGTTCAACCCTTCAATTTTTCTAGGATTATTTGTTAATAACCTTAAATTAGTAACGCCTAAATAGCGTAATATTTGTGCGCTAATAGCATAATCTCTTTTATCAGCAGGTAATCCGAGATGATTATTAGCTTCGACTGTATCTAAGCCTTGTTCGTTTTGAAGTGCATAAGCTTTAATTTTATTAACTAATCCAATGCCTCGCCCTTCTTGGCGCATGTAAACGACAACTCCACCTTGCTCTGAAATCATTTTTAATGAAGCGTCTAATTGCCCACCACAATCACATTTTGCTGAACCAAAAACATCACCCGTTAAACATTCAGAATGGACTCTTACCAAAGGGTTCTCTGAAATAGGCTGTTTAATTAAAGCCAAATGTTGGAGGTTATCACTGCGGTTACCAAACACTTTAAGGGTAAACTCGCCCATATTTTCAAGCGGTAAAGACGATGAAGCCAGCTCATCCACCAAAACATCATGCGTTAAACGATGATTAATCAGTTCTTCAATAGTAACTATTCTAAGGGAGTGTTCTTTTGCAAATGTTTTTAAATCTGCGCCCCGTGCCATCGTGCCATCTGTATTCATTATTTCGCAGATGACCGCTGCTGGCGTTAATCCTGCGAGCGTTGTTAAATCAACACTGCCTTCCGTTTGCCCTTGTCGCTCCAGTACACCATTTGGTTTTGCTTTTAAAGGGAAAATATGTCCAGGCGAGATTATGTCGCTCGCTTTGGCACCTTTAGCAATGGCTGTTTTAATTGTATGAGCACGATCATATGCAGAAATTCCGGTAGAAACGCCTGTCTGTGCTTCAATTGATATTGTGAATGCCGTTCGATAAGGGGATTGATTATTTTGAACCATCATTGGTAACTCAAGCGCATCAATCATTGATTCTGCCATAGGAAGACAAATTAACCCTCTGCCATAAAGAGACATGAAGTTAATATGTTCTGGTGTCACCATTTCAGCAGGCACAACCAAATCACCTTCGTTTTCTCGTCCTTCATCATCAACAAGAATAATCATTTTGCCTTGCTTGAAGTCGTTAATAGCACCTTCAATGTTTGATACTTCATTCTTCATGTTACGTTTCCTCACTGAAAGTAAGCTCAGCAGCATCCTGTCTTACCGCATGTTGTCTTGCAACTATTTTTGCAAGGTAATCATACTCAACATTGACTGCGTCATGTGTTTTTAATGTATTAAATCGCGTGTTTTTTAAGGTATGAGGGATTAGCATACACTCAATACTGTTTGATGATACCAATCGATTAATGGTCAAACTCACCCCATCCACAGTAATGGAGCCTTTACAACAAATCCACTGCGGTTGCGTTATGCCTTCAAACACATAACGACGAAATGCATCGAACGACTCAATGCTTGCAATACGCAAAACCTCATCAACATGACCTGTTACAAAATGGCCCCCCAAGGGTTTAGATAAACTCACGGGCAGTTCAAGGTGGACGTGTTCTTTTAAGCTTAAATTAGACATCGTTGTTTTAGCCAGTGTTTCCGGTGATGCTTCAACGCTTATTAAACGTGCATCAAGCGTTGTTACCGTAAAGCAAACACCATTAACGGCAATACTATCACCGATCCTGAGGGACTCAATGTCATTTTTAATAAAAAAACGTTTACCAAAAGGCAGCGTTTCAATTTTTTCAATTGTACCAAATTGCTCAATGATTCCAGTAAACATAGACAGTGTATCGCTCTAAAATTCAAATTGGGCCAACATGTCAGCCCCTACTTGTTGCCACTTAACTGGCTTGTGCTGTTTATTAGTTATCGCGTTCGTATCTATATACGCATCAATACCATCGCTACCCAGCCATTGCCCACTAATATAGACATACAATCGTTGTATCAATGCTTGGTTTAACATGGCCGTGGCTAATTGACCACCCGCTTCTACCCAAACATCTTGTATGCCTTGTTGGCCAAGATGTTGAATAATTTCTACTAAATTTAAACGTTTGTTATCGCATGAGACGGGTACGCCTTTAAAAGGGAGGCCTGTCATTGCGGTTAGTGCTTTATCGTAATATATCGTTAGCACATTTGGCAGACATTGTAACGTTTGCCCTATTTCTATCAGTGATTTTTGACGATCCAAAACAAAAATAGGTTTATTCGTTGTTTCATTCGTCAAGCGAACATTTAATTGTGGGTTATCCATAATTAATGTTCTCGCAGTTGTTAAAATAACATCGGCCTGTCTTCGTTTCTGATGTGTAAATTCGTTTAACGCTTGCCCCGTTAACTTAACGGCTTTCCCATCTGATAACGCTATTTTCCCATTTAAACTTTGTGCAATTTTCAAGGTAACAAAAGGCAATTTTGTTTTAACCCAATACGCATAACTTTCATAAAAGGCTGTAATTTCCGGTACAAGACACTGAACACAATCAATGCCTTTTTCACGTAAAAAACCTATGGTATCAAACCCTTCAATTAATGGGTTTGGATCAGAAAATGCGTAAACAACTTTTTTGATGCCTGAACGAATAATTTCATCAACACAAGGCGGTGTTTTTCCAAAATGACTGCAAGGCTCTAAGCTGATATACAGCGTCGCATCTGTTAAAGGATAGCGCAACTGAGTCAGTGCTTGAAATTCTGCGTGTGGTTTACCCGCTTCATAATGGTAAGCCTTCGCAATCAGTTCATCATTTCGAACAACAATGGCACCCACAGAAGGATTTGGCGAACAAAAGCCTCTACGCTCTTTCGCTAATACCAATGTTTTCTTTAACCAGTGTTGATGCATTTACGTACTTGCTCTCAAAAAATGCTAATAATAATACCAAAAAGAGAGCCTTGAGAACAGAGGCAATGAGAAATAACTCATTCAATTAACAAAAAAAAAATATCTCTATTTTTTCCTTGACAGACAATGGGGTCGAAGATGATAATAGCGCCTCTTTTGGCTATGTGGCTCAGTTGGTTAGAGCGCGGCATTCATAATGCTGAGGTCGGTGGTTCAAGTCCACCCATAGCCACCATCTCTCTCTTATCTACCCTTTTCACTCAGTATTATCTTAACTTAATTATATTTATTTTGGTATCGTCAAAGAATTCGGTATGATTAGTACACTTTTGTGTAACTGACTGACTATGAATGCAAACAAAACTACGTAATACTTTCCTCTGTTGTTGTCTTTCAATTGGGTTAATAAGCACAGCGCAGGCAGTTTTGCCAAAATCATCTGATTTAAAGACAGACTTAACTCAAACATTACCCTCTGTTGTCAGCAAAAAAATAAAAACAAACAGTAGGAAAACACTTACTCAAAAAACAACCAAGCTTTGGAACTTGCATCAAGCGAGTATTCGCAGCGTAATTGAAGCCGTATCCAAAAGCACAGGGAAAAACTTCCTAATTGACCCACGAGTTCAAGGTAAAGTATCCATTGTCTCAACCAAAGCCATTAATTCAGATGAGCTTTATCAAGTATTTTTATCCGTATTACAAGTGGCCGGTTTTGCTGCCATTCCTACGGGAGATATCATTAAAATCATACCCAACATCGATGCACGTTCAACCAGCAGTAACGATGCGCAAATATTAAAAAAAGCCAATGGCGATGATATGGTTGTGCATGTTGTGCCGGTTAAGTACGTCTCAGCCGAACAACTTGTGCCGGTTATTCGCCCTCTTATGCCTCAATGGAGTAATGTATCAGCCTATAGCCCTTCAAATGCGCTTATTTTATCAGGCCGAGCTAATAACATTCAGCGCTTAGTTGAAATCATAGAAAAAGTGGACACACCAAACAGTAATGGTATTGACGCCGTAAGCTTAGAACATGCATTGGCCATGGATGTGGTTAGTACCATAAAAGCATTAATGGAAGGCCAAAAAAACCGAGCTTATCAGCGTAATGCCACCCTTGCCACGGATGATATGAGCAATACTATTTTAATTAGTGGACCGCAAACTGAACGTTTAAGAATACGTCTACTCATCAATAAACTTGATAATAAGAAGGCTTATAATGGCGACAATACCGAAGTCATTTACCTTCGCTTTTTAAAAGCGCAAGACATTTTGCCTATTTTATCAGGCGTTGCTAAGGCTAATTTTAGTGGCAGCGTTGGCACAACCATTGGCAGCATAACCTTGCCAACGTTGGATACGAGCACACCATCCAATGGTTTATCTGCTGGCGCAGACACAGAAAGTAATGCATCAGAAAATTCAGCGCCTCAAACCAACAACACAAGTGTTGCCAGTAATACTCAAAATGGCATTGAAACCAGTGAGGGTAACAGCAAACCTAAAGTACAAATCATTGCTGAACCCAATACCAACGCCATTATTTTGAGTGCGCCAAATGCCTTAATGCGCACGCTTAAAAACATAATTACTAAATTAGACACCCGTCCATCTCAAGTCATGGTTGAAGCGATGATCACTGAAATTGATGAAAGTGATGTTAATAATTTAGGCTTTGAATGGGGCATGGTTAATGAAAATCAATTCAAGCCAGGCTTTGCCATAATCAGTTCTCATATGAGCATTAGTAATTTTCAAGCGCAGCTTCATGCCTTAGTACGCTTAAACAAAGCGAATATATTATCAACGCCTTCGGTTGTTGTATTAGATAACCGTCAGGCAAAAATTTTAATAGGCCAGCAAATTTCCATTCAAGAATCCACCACGCCTAGCACAACCAGTGGCGGCAGCCCTTTTACCACTTACAGCCGTAAAAATGTTGCATTACATCTTTATGTTAAACCACAAATTAGTCAGGGTAACAGTATTCAAATGCAAATTGATCATGGTAACGACACGCTTCAAAATGAAGAAAGCGCTACCACTGGCTTACCGGTCATAAACACCAGCAGCATTCAAACGTCGGTATTGGTTAATAGTGGTGACGTACTTGTTCTAGGCGGTTTAGTGCAAAATGGTCGTCGTCAAACAGGCAATAAAATTCCTATACTTGGTGATTTACCTGGTCTAGGTGAGCTTTTCCAAAACAATGCTCGAGCGAAAAGCAAAAAAGTGTTAATGGTATTCATTCGGCCAATTATTTTAAATTCAAATAAAAAAGAACTCCAAGTCACCAATAATAAATACATGAATTTAAGGCAAGAACAATTAGAGTTAATGAGAGACGAAGCCTTTAACGCCGATAACAAAGAAATGATATTAAAACCTTTGGCAAAGCGTATGAAATTACCCAAACCCTTCCATTTGCTTAGCAGAAAAACATCATGAATGAGGTCTTAAAACCACATAAAAAATTGCCCTACAGTTTTGTAAAAAAACATAAAGTATTGCTTATTAGCCGCGATTCTAAACATCAAGTGCTATACCATATCAAACCTACTGCGAACGTACTTTTTGAATTACAGCGCGCACTTGAGCTTGATTTTGTCATGACGAAAGTCAGTGAGGAGACCTTTCAAAAAGAAACTGCTACGTGTTATGAAATGGACAGTAGTGAAACCACAGTGGTGCTTGAGGGCATGGAACAATCTTTAGATTTATCGCATTTAATAGATGACTTGCCTAAAACGGACGATCTGCTTGATACGCAAGATGATGCACCTATCATACGTTTACTTAACGCCCTCTTTTCACAAGCCATCAAAGAAAAAGCTTCTGACATTCACATTGAAACGTTTGAGCAGCGCGTATGCGTGCGCATGAGAATTGATGGCATGCTAAGAATGGCGCTAGAGATCCCAAGAGCACTTGCACCGCTTGTTATTTCCCGCATTAAAGTCATGGCCAAATTAGACATTGCTGAAAAACGTTTACCGCAAGATGGCCGCTTAGCCTTAAAAATTGGCGAGCATACCATTGATGTTCGAATTTCTACCTTGCCATCCAATCATGGTGAACGCATTGTTATGCGAATTTTAGATAAAAAATCATCCAGCCTAGATTTAGAAAAAATTGGTTTATCAAAACAAAATCTAGCGCGAATGAACTCGTTAATTAAACATCCGCATGGGATAATTTTAGTAACAGGGCCAACTGGCTCCGGTAAAACCACCACCTTATATGGCATGCTTAATTCTTTAAATAATGAAACGCGTAATATTTTAACCATTGAAGATCCCATTGAATACGATTTACCAGGCATAGGGCAAACGCAAGTCAATGCAAAAATAGACATGAACTTTGCTACAGGCTTACGCGCCATTTTAAGGCAAGATCCAGACATCGTAATGATAGGTGAGATTAGGGATGTTGAAACCGCAAACATAGCTGTGCAAGCGAGTTTAACAGGGCATTTAGTCTTATCGACCTTGCATACCAACACAGCGCTTAGTGCTATAAATCGGTTAAAAGACATGGGCATTGAAACCTTTTTGCTTGGCTCCAGTTTGGTTGGTCTTATTTCTCAACGTTTGGTTAGGCGTTTATGCGATGAGTGCAAAATACCTTATCAAAGTGATGAGAGTGAAATGAAGCTACTTCATAAGCAAACCCCCATCACGCTGTATAAGGCTAATGGCTGCGCTTCGTGCAAACAACAAGGCTTTCAAGGGCGTATTGGTATTTTTGAAATCATTGAAATTAACTCAGCCCTAGTTAAAGACATTCATGATCAATGTGACGAAAGCACATTAGAATCACACATTCGCTCAGACGTTCCCAGCATCACTGAAGATGGCTTAGAAAACGTGTTAAAAGGCATAACCACCATAACTGAAGTGCTAAGGATCAGTAACCATTAACGGAAAACCTGCTTTCAATGCCTTCCATAGCATAAATCTGATTAATAAAAAAATCCGTTTTACGATGATCCATTCTCAACCTGTCTTCAAGCAATATCTGGTTGCCACTATTAACAGCAATGTCTCGAAGCAAAGTAAGTTACTGATAAAACAATTGACTAAGCAGCAAGAAAGTTTCCTTACGAGGATAAAAATAATGTTTTTTAGGACGAAATTGCCAACCATTCATAACATGAACAAAACCATAGCTCAAAAAAAATGCTTGGCTGAATTCTTCCTAAAGGTCAACTAATGATTTGACTTAAATGGGTAGTGGTCGAGTCGAGCCTCTAAATGCATATATAAAATCGAAGTTCAAGGTGTTGATGACAGAGACATTTGTGAGCTTATGGGGGTATGCGTTATAGCCTGAACGAGCATTAATTAGGAATGTGAATGCTAGTTAATTTCTTTTCTTGTTTCCGCCAAGAAGGATTGTATTGATTCATTAACGCATAAAATTTAGGACTGTGATTAAATTCTACCAAATGACAAAGCTCATGAATAATCACATAATCAATGCACTCAAGTGGCGCTTTAATCAAATGCAGATTAAGATTAATGCTACCGCGGGATGAACAGCTGCCCCAACGTGTTTTCATGGCTCGAATTTTTAATTCAGGCAATGATTTCACCCATGGTAACTGTTGTGTATAAAAGGTTAACCTTTTGTTAAAAACATTAATTGCTTGATGCCGATACCATTGACTTATCAGACGTTTAACCAAGGTTGGGTTATTCACATAGGGCGTGTTTACTTCCAGCTTACCATGCCGACAGTGAACTCCTTGTTGAGATAAGGTAGATATTTGAATGTCGAGTTCATAAGTAACGCCTAAATAATCGTGTGATTGACCTGAGCTATAGCCTGAAGACACATTTAATGATTGTTTGTTTTCAAATGAGGCTAATTGTTTTTCTATCCATGCGATGCGAGTAAGTAACCATTGATGAATTTCATGATCGCTAATAACAAGAGGCGAGCGGATCACTAAATTACCTGCGTCACAAAGTTTAAGGCACATGCTCCGACGCCTTTTAGCGCTTCGAATGATGGTGTAATTAAGAAGTCGTTTATTTACTGTTAATTGATAAGACATAAGAATTTTTAAAATAATGGTAACTTCGGGTTTACGCATCAAAAAAAATATTATTCTGATGCGCTCGGTAAAAAAACTATTCGCCTCGTTCACCGCAATATTTATCATCAAAATAAAATTTTAATTTTTTACGCAATGTGCCTCGGCTCATACCAAGCATTTTTGCTGCGCGAACTTGATTATATTTTGTTTTTTGCATAACCGCTTCAAGCAAAGGCGGTTCAACTTGCTCAAGATACATTTCATAAAAGTTTGTAAGTTTATCCCCTTCAAGATTCGTTAAATAATCATTGATGAGTTCTTTCAATACATTTTGCAACGATACATTACTTTGAGTTTCTACTGTCATAGCATCCCTTCATTTTTCTCATTAAACACCCGTCATAGATTAGTTGGACCCAGCATTATCTTTGTGAACAGGCAAACATAGATGGTTTAGATTGTACCAGAAAAAAAAACAACCTCAACACAATCCATCTGAAATATTGTAATGTATATTTTTAATTAGGTTCTTTAAATACAGCCCCTTGAGTTAAGCCTTTCTGGCTTGCTTTTTCGTAATCTTTGTCTTTCGCATAATAATCATTTAATACTTCTCTAGCAGCAGCATTTGCTTTTTTCTTAAGTTGCAAACAACTTGGCTGTGCTGGAAACTGTTTAAACATAACTAAAATTGCTTTTTGTGCGTTTGAAGCATTCTTAACATGCCCCAATTGATGAACGGTTAGAGCCTTAACGTATCGCTTCCATTCTGTTTGAATGGCTTTATTTCCATCTTGGGGATTTTGCCACTTTGGTAAAATAATGACTACTTTTTTTGATACGGAAGGTTTTGACAAATAGCAGCCATCTTTTTTTTCATCAAAAGTAAATTTCCATGAAATATGCCATTCATTACCAGAATTAAACCCATCTGGGCGATTTTTAATAATGGATTGGTCTAATGAATGAAAATCATTTCCTTCCACCATATAAGGTCGGAATACTGGCGATTCACCAGCAAAGGTAATGGATGGCAACACACAGATAAAAACGCAGGCACTTATCACCAATGCTTTTCTTCCCATAGATTTAAAGTTTTTCATGCCTTTTCTTCCTGTATTTGATGTGCCGTCTGATAATGTGATGCGTGCGGCATTAATGGTTCCATCACTCTTGTGAGTTCAGTTACGATTAAATCAACTTCTTGCGAGGTGAGAGAAAAATGAGGTGTGAAGCGTAATGCATTTTTTCCACCATGAATAACACCAATGCCATTTTCTCGAAGTTGGCGTTCTAAACCGTAACGCCCAATCACATCTGCTTTTTTAGGGTTAATGCTAAGAGAACACAATAGCCCAGTGCCTTGTACTTTGGTTATAATGTCTGGGAAACGTTGTTGCAATAGACTAAATTTTTCAAGCATTTCAATGCCTTTGTTCTGAATGTTTTCTCGTACGTTATCTGTCATAGCGTTTAGTACAGCCACGCTAACATCCAGTGCCCTTGGGTTTGCTGACATTGTATTACCATACAAACCAATTTTAAAAAAGGATTTAACCTTTTGGTTCAGACCAATAACTGATAACGGGTATTGCCCACCATTAATGGCTTTAGAAAACACTTCAATGTCTGGCGAAGCAAACTCACGAAAACCTGGGTAATCAATCAGGCTTAAATAGCCTGTGGTTCTAAAACCTGCCTGTACGGAATCAACAATCAATAAACTGCCATGCTTTTTCGTTAACTCTCTGGCCTTAGCATAAAATTCAGCGTTAATGTTTAAGCCTGGGTCGCCCTCTCCCATCACGGGCTCCATAAACATCGATTCAATGAATACGCCCTCTTCATCAGCGCTCTTAAAGGCTTGAACTAATTCGTCAATGTTATTGGGCATAACCGTCATTAAGTTATTGCGAGATTGAAACGAGTGTAAGGATGATTTATAAATCGCTTGGCAGGAATCAGATACTTGTGCAGGTCTATCAGTTCGGCCATGAAAAGACCCTTTTAATGAAATAAACCTGCATGTTTTGCCTGAATGCTTAGCGCCTTTTTTTGTTTGATTATGCGCATTTAAATCCGAAAGGCGGCACGCTAAGGTTAAGCCTTCTGAACCAGAATTTAAAAACAAAAACTCATAGGGATTACCCTTATCCTTGCGTGAACAGCCAATTTCTAAAGTTAATGCATCAACCATTTTTTTCTGGCTAAAACTTGCCGTCATCACATTGGCAATGGTTTGATTGTTATCCAATTGACTAATAAGTGCTGAAGGATTTTGCCCTAAAGCCAACATGCCATAGCCACCAGAGTCATGCAAAACTGCGCCATGAGAAGTAATAACCCAAGGACCAGACGCTGCCAAAGGTACGTATGGATTAATGGAATCCTCATCGTAAAAATTAATCAGCCCTGACTGTAAAGCATTAATTAATTCATGCTCGGCTTTCATTAAAAGAGGTTTTAACGTCTCATTGGAAAAATACTGCTGAAAGACTAAATAAGCACTATTAATGGCTCCGGTTAGCTTTGGATCCGTTTCCAAAAAAGAAACAAGCATTTCATCCGTCAGTCCTTTTGTTTGTGCATGACCACTCAACCGCTTAATTTCATGCAATTTATCAATTACCGACATATCCTTTTTCTCCTAAAATCTGGTATTGAGATCATTGAAACTGATTTAAAGAAAAATGGCAAGCCACCCATTTTTGCATAGTCACTTTCAAACGACTAAAAAACAAACATAACCAATAAAAAAATCACACACAGTTAAGATTAGAACGTAATGTGATAAAAAATAGATTAATTTATGATTGGTGTAATAAAGGCTTAGTTTCAAAAGCCATAACTTTCCTATAAACGTGATTTTCATGTCTGTTCGTTGATATGATACTTACCCTCTAATTTATCAAAACAGAGAAGATCTGATGGCTGAACGAGGTATTAACTTATATTATTCCTCGTTATGAAAATGGGGTTAGGCCAACATTCAAACGCTTAGACATAAAGCCTATACGGTTAAAATACACGTGAGAATTGATACTCTCTAAAATAAATACGTCTAATTTTTATTAGACAGTTGTACGTTAACGGCTAACCAGTATTTGTCCAAGCGCTTTAACGATATTTTCTCTTTGGTTTTAATGGTTTGATCAAAAAGTGAGATTCGAAATTCCTCAAGCAAAAATCTAAAGTGATTTAATTTAAAATTAATATGCAACGAATTCGTGTTTTGACTTTGATATTGCCATAACTGCTTTTCATAAAGAGATGCTTCTTTTAACAAAAGTAAATCTTTACTCTCTTGCTGGGGCAATTTAGTTATACGAGTTTGGATGGCTTTTAAATAATAGGGATAGCGTAATAAGTTTTGTCCTGCCAACAATATGAAATCCGGTTCAAACAAATGAGACAACTGTAAGATTAAATCACTTAATGACACATTAAAACTTGAACCAAGCGCTGCAATGGACTGTTCTATGGATTGTTTTAATTTTAATGTTTGTAAAAGCGCTGCTTCAAAATATTGATGTTTAGAAAGTAATTCCGGCAATTTCTCTTTAAGACAACTTAAGTAGTCTTGTTTTGTTTGAGGTAAGTTTCCATCCTTAAAAAAAGTTTGAATAACACTGTTTTCTACTAAAGCGAATTTTAATTTATTAACATTTTTTTCTCTTGATAAAACAAGTGCGGCTTCTTTACTTTTAAAGGTGTTTTTTTCCAAATATTTTACGTCTTTACTTAAATCATTTTTAACAAAAAAACAAAGAGATTGCTTGGTGTGAAATGAAGCGTTCAAAGGATCAGCTAATAATTTTAAATAAGCGCCTTTTTCTTGTCGAGATAAACACGCATACAAACCAAGTCGTTGCTGATCTGTTTTGCCTTTAAAGGCTAACGATAAAGCATCAAAAGACCAGGTGGTATAAAAATCATTATTTGCATGTTCTTCAACGTCACTTATGTGATTAACACTTGTTTCTAATAAATCATTAAGTTGTGATTTCAACTCGTTTAAATTTCGATTTTGGCTAATCAACTTACCATATTTATCGATGATTTTAATGTTTAATTGATAATAAGTATCCAGTTTTTCTAAACGAAAATCACCTTTATCAATGTGCACATGTTTAAGTTCATATAATTTTCGGCATAAAAAATCAATCAGGTTGCCATCAATTGACGTTAGATCAAATAAAAGACTATGCACCGTATCGGGTATTGGCATAACTCGTTTACGTAAATTTTTATTTAATGTTTTTAATAATGCGGTACATTTTTCATCCAGCAAACCTGGCACTAACCAACTAAAACATTCCCCAGAACAGTGAGCCAACGCGTTAAGGGGTAAGGTTACACTAACGCCATCATCAATATCGCCCGGATTAAAGTGATAGCTTAATGGAAAGGATGCCTCCCCTTCTTCAATAAATTCCGGAAATTGCTCACCAGTAATTTGCAGGGCTGAATGCTGCATTAATTCATGCTGTTTAAAACTAAGTGCGTTATTTGCAGCCTCCTCATTATTTTTTAACCAACGTTTAAACCCATTAAGTTCATAAACATTTGCAGGTAAACGGCGATGATAAGCAAGACTTAAAGAGTCGGCATCAAGCAGCACATCCATACGACGTGATTTTGCTTCAAGCTCAGTAATTGAATTAATTAATGCTTGATTATGTTGCCAAAATTTTGGAGGTGTTTTCAAATAGTCGGTTAAAGTAGCATTAACAAACACCTCTTTTATAAACAGTTCACGCGCAAGTTCTTTATCAATGGAAGAAAGCGATACGCGAACGCCATCATTTAAAGCAAGCCCATACAGTAAGCTTGATTGGTAGATCATGGCTTGTTTGTGTTTTTTAGACCAATGCGGCTCACTGTATTGATGTTTAATTAAATGAGACGCTTGTTCAAGCAGCCACAAAGCATCAAAGGGTCCACAAACACGCCCATATAACTTATCTGTTTCAACCAACTCTGCACTCATTATCCATTCAGGTGGTTTTTTATATAAGGCTGAACCAGGGAAAACAATGAAACGTTTATTTCTTGCCCCAATAAACTCTTTGTTTTCATCTTTTTTCCCAATGTGACTTAAAAGCCCGGAGAGACAGGCACGGTGAACCATGTCCATTGAGAAATCGTCTGAAGTGAACGGCTGATATTTCTTTTTCATTTGTTCAAATAATTGTTTTACCAAGTCTTCCCATTCACGCAACCTATGTACATTTAAACACTCTTTACTTAAGCTTTTCCTTAAGCCTTGGTTGCTGATATTTTTTTTCTGAGTTTGAAAGTAATCCCATAGCAATAAAATAGAGTGAAAATCCGACGGCTTTGTTTTATCAACAAATCGTGAATGCATTTGCCGTGCGTAATCTTGTTTGTCGGCAGGATGCTCTCTAGGATCTTGTATTGCTAAGCAACTGGCTATCACAACTACTTGGCTTAACACATTAAAACGTTGTGCGGCCATAATCATTCGGCCTAACCTTGGATCAACACTTAAGCGAGCTAAGTTTTTGCCTATGGCGGATAATTGTTTACTTAAATTAATGGCTTGTAATTCTTCAAGCAATTTAAAGGCGTCATTAATAAAACGATTATCAGGCTTTTGCACAAAAGGAAAATCAGTCAGTGGACCAATGTTCAATTCCAAGCTCATTAACAGCACGGAAGCTAAATTGGTACGTAAAATTTCAGGCTCAGTTTCATCGAGCATTAACTCATACGATTGCTCAGAGTACAGTCGATAACAACGACCAGGCCCTTCTCGGCCACATCGTCCCTGTCGCTGATTAGCGCTTGCTTTTGAAATCATTTCAATCGGTAGCTGCTGTACTTTCGTTCGGTAATTATAACGAGATAAACGAACTTGACCAGAGTCAATGACGTAATTAACACCAGGAATGGTTAGTGACGTTTCAGCAATGTTCGTACTTAAAATTATTTTTCGATGACGTGAATGATTAGAAAATATTTTTGCTTGATCCTTTCTTGCTAGGCGTGCGTATAAAGGATAAATTTGGTCGTATAAGTATTCGTGTTTTTTTAAACGAAGCATGGTGTCTTTAATGTCTCGTTCGCAAGCAAAAAACACCAGTACATTACCACTGCTACGTGCGCCTTTTTTCTCGGCTTCAAAGCGTTCAATGTTTCGTAAAGCACTTAATACTTGACCAGGTAAATCATCATTTAATTCGTCGCTATTTTCATCGGGATAGATTGTTTCTACAGGGAAGCATCGACCGGACACTTCAAACGTTGGCGCGTTATTAAAATGCGTTGAAAATAAACTCACATTGATGGTGGCAGAAGTAATAATAAGTTTTAAATCAGCTCGTTTAACAAGTACACGTTTTAAATAACCCAGTAAAAAGTCAATGTTTAAACTGCGCTCATGCGCTTCATCAATAATAATGACTTGATAGTTTAGTAACAATGGATCGCGTTTTATTTCACTTAATAAAATCCCATCCGTCATTAATTTAATAAGACTGTTTGCATTAGTTTTATCAGAAAACCGTATTTGATAACCGACTTGCTCACCTAAGACAGAATTAAGCTCGTCAGAAAGGCGCTGGGCAATGGTTTGCGCTGCTAATCGCCGTGGCTGCGTGTGTCCAATCATGCCGCGATCAGCTAAGCCTAACTCCAAACACATTTTGGGTAATTGGGTGGTTTTACCCGAGCCTGTTTCACCCGCAACAACCACTACTTGGTTATTTTTTATGAGCGTTTTAATGTCTTCACGGTTTTGACTAACAGGCAAAGATTCAGGGTATTTAATCTCGGGTATCAGCGATTTTCGAGTATGGCTTTGCTCTTGAGATTGGATTAATTTCTTCTGCCAAGCTTGAAACTCATTAGAAGAAAATGTTTTTTTTGCATCTCGTAACGTTTGTCGTTTCGATGTTAATAAGGGTAAATCTAAAAGCATGACAGTGTTTGTGTCAAAGTTATAAAAAGTCATTGCATCTGCAGCCTAAATTAATTGAAAAACATCAAAACGCGTACTTTTGCCTTTGAAACTACCGGTTGGTTTGCGTGATAAGATTAAGGGGGCTTTTACAGGCCATTTAATAACAATACGTTTGCAGCCTAAGTTAAATGCGATATCTAATAATTCGCATTTATCTAAATCGTCCCCCACTAACTCTCGTAATATACGCATTTCTTTTTTAACTAATGCGCTTTTTGTTCGTTGCGGATGCATTGGATCGATATAGACAACATCGGGTATGCCCGTATTAATGAGTTGTTCTTTTGTTAAGGTCTTACTGTTTAAAAACATTAACGATAGCGGTATGTCTGGCTGTTGTTGTTTCAATCGCTTTAAACCGTCTTCCAATAACGCGTGCATGATGGGGTTTCGCTCAATCATTCGCACGTTACAACCAAGGCTCGCTAATAAAAAAGCATCTCGTCCCAAACCTGCGGTGAGATCTAATACGCTTGGTTTACGTTTTGCACCACAGGCTTTAGCCACCATTTCGCTCAATGTACTGTGCTTTGTTCGATACTGTAGTTTATTGCTAAGAAAATCCACTCGTATTGGCGTAAACGCTTCATGCATTAAACTCAAACCCTCTTCGCATGGTACTAATGTTAAAAGAGCGTTATTAAGCATTTGATTAAGGCGTTGAAGCTCAGTGGAATTCATGAAGTATAAACTGCGTAGCATCAAATAAAGATTCAAATTGAGGGATCTCATTTAACGAAACGTCTAATGGTGCAGTCATTTTCGAACGAATCAATAAAGGAACAGCGCCACATGCCTTTGCCGCGCTGACATCTGATAATCTATCGCCAATAAAATAATGCCCCTTAGGTGTGGCATTAAAAAAATTAGCTATTTCATGTAACATGCCTGCTTTCGGTTTACGACAATGGCAATTAGCATCGGGTAAATGAGGGCAATAAACAATTTTATCAATGCTTCCGCCCGCTTCCTGCACGCCAACCATTAATTTTTGATGAATGCGCGCTAAGGTTTCTTCACTGTAAAAACCACGTGCAATGCCAGATTGATTCGTGGCAATGCCGATTTTATAACCGGCTTTGCTCAGTAATGCCAATGCTTTAAAACTGCCTGGTATTTCTAACCATTCACTAGGTGATTTAATGTAATCTTTTGAGTCAAAATTAATGACGCCATCTCTATCCAGCATGACAAATGACACCATCAGCTCTCCTGAATTAATGACAAATCAGCACATTGAGTAAAGAGTTGCTCTAACTGAGCGAGCATCCTTATTCTATTTTGCTTGAGTGCTGGATCATCAGTATTCACCATAACGTGCTCAAAGAAATCATCCACAGGCTCTTTTAACCGAGTTAAATTAAGAAGCAATTCATCATAATTTTGAGTAGAGATTAATTTTTTCACCTTAATTTGTTGGGACTCAATGGCTTTAAATAATGTTTTCTCTTGAGCTGTTTGTAACAAATCAGGATTAATGGTTACGTCATTTAATCGTTCTAAATCGGTACCTTTTAAAATATTACTGACTCGTTTAAACCCTTGAATTAATGCCGATGAATGCTCTGAGCGAACAAATGACTCTAACGCTTTACATCGTTTTAATACATCATTTAACGGCGTATCATTTTGCGTCGCTGATACCGCCTTTGCAATATCCGGGCGAACCTTTAAAGGTCCCGTTAAATAGGCATATAATCGATCGGAAAAAAACTGCATTAATTCTTGTATAACCGCTTGATTCGGCACGTCAACAATAAATGATTTAAGTGACGCTTCAAGCAATGAGTTTAACGTTAGATTGTATTCACCATCGATTAAAATGCGAATAACACCTAACGATAAACGACGCAGTTGAAACGGATCTTTAACACCCGTTGGTTTTTGATTAATACCAAAAATACCAACCAATGTATCGATACGATCGGCAATCGCTAATACGGCACCCGCTTTTGTTTTAGGTAAGACATCGCCAGAAAATCGCGGTAAATAATGTTCTTGTAACGCCGTTGCTACCTCAACCGTTTCACCATCATGCAGCGCATAATAATAGCCCATAACGTCTTGCAAAGAAGGAAACTCTCCAACCATTTCAGTCATCAACGAGGCTTTACTTAACATTGCAGCACGTCTAATGGTTGATTCATCAAGCTCAATTAATTTCGCTGAAAAGGTCGCAACGAAACTTACTCGATCAACTTTCTCTTGCACAGTGCCTAACTCTTTTTGAAACACCACACGTTTTAATGCATCAGCTTTATGTGACAACGTCGTTTTTTTATCGTTTTCATAAAAGAACATAGCATCGCTTAATCGCGCCCGCATAACTTTTTCATTGCCATTAATAATGCTTGTATTCGATTTTGGCTCAATGTTTGCCACTGTAATGAAGAAGGGTAATAAGTCATCCGCGTCGTTATTTAATGAAAAACATTTTTGATGTGATGCCATTGATTCAATTAACGCTTCTTTAGGTACCTCTAAAAAAGTGTTATCAAAGGGCACTAATACCGCATTTGGCCATTCAACGATTCCAGTAACTTCATCAAGCAATGATGAATTTTCTACTAAGAAACCATTACACGCGTTTGCACATTGGTTAATTTGCGTTTCAATAATCGCGCGTCGCTTAGCAAAGCTTGCTATTACAAAAGCATTTTCTAAACACGTTTCATACTCATCTACGTGTGACAGTTCAATGCGTTCTGGTTGATGAAAACGATGCCCATAAGTATAACGATCGGCTTCTAAATCAAGTATGTTGGCTGGCACCAACTCTTTGCCCAGCATCATAACCAGCCAATGCACAGGACGAACAAATTGAACCTTAGAATTCCCCCAGCGCATGGGCTTAGGAATGGGAAGTTTTTTAATGCTAGTACTTACAATGCTTGGCAATAAAGAAACACTTTTTTTACCTTCTTGCATGCACTCATAAGCAAGCCATTCACCTTTGTTTTCTTTTAAGGTCGTTAATTTCGAAAGGTCTACTTTGCATGAACGTGCAAAGCCTTTTAAAGCGCCAGAAGGCTCACCTTGTTCATCATAAGCAGCACTAATCGAAGGCCCTTTTTTTACCACCTGCTTATTTTCCTGCGAAGGTGCTAACGCTAAAACCTTTACGGCTAATCGCCTAGGTGAGACAAACGTTAGAATGCTTTCATACGATAAGGCTTCTTTTTTAAGCCCTTCTTCAATGCCTTTAGCAAAGGCTGAAACTAACGTTTGCATAGCTTTTGGTGGCAACTCTTCGCAGCCTAATTCAACTAAAAAATCATTTGTCATGAGACGCTCCTTCACACATTGGAAAGCCTAATGCTTCTCGTGATTGGTAATAAGTACTGGCAACCGCTTTTGATAAGGTGCGAACACGTAAAATAAAACGCTGCCGCTCCGTGACAGAAATGGCTTGCCGTGCATCCAAAAGATTAAAAATGTGAGAGGCTTTCATTACTTTTTCATACGCAGGTAACGCCAGGGCTTTATCTATTAACATTTTTGCCGCTTGCTCGTTCACATCAAATTCTCGAAACAGCTCAGTGACATCGGCCAATTCAAAATTATAGGTAGACATTTCAACTTCATTTTGATGAAAAACATCACCATAAGTGACTTTACCAAACGGACCATCACACCAAGGCATATCAAAAATATTATCCACACCAAGAATATACATGGCTAAGCGCTCAAGACCATACGTTAATTCACCCGTCACAGGCTTGCATTCAATGCCACCCACTTGTTGAAAATAAGTGAATTGCGAAACTTCCATGCCATTTTGCCATATTTCCCAGCCTAAACCCCAAGCGCCGAGCGTTGGAGATTCCCAGTTATCTTCAACAAATCGAATGTCATCGATTAATGGATCAACACCCAAGGCTCTTAATGAATCCAAATATAACTCTTGAAGATTGTCAGGTGATGGTTTCAAAATAACTTGAAATTGATAATAGTGCTGCACCCTATTTGGGTTATTACCGTAGCGTCCATCTGTCGGACGACGGCTGGGTTGAACGTAGGCAGCATGCCAAGGCTCTGGACCAATTGACCTTAAGAAGGTTGCTGGATGAAACGTCCCCGCCCCTACTTCCATATCTAACGGTTGTAAAACCACGCAGCCTTTATCAGCCCAAAATTTGGATAATGTAAAAATAATGTCTTGAAACGTTTTCATAAATCATGTGTCTTCTAAAAACTAATAATGGTCATAATTATGACTCGAATCTTAAATGAATACAATTTAAACATCAATGCCTAACGTTCACATTTTGGAAACGCTTAGCTATGTCTACTTCGCGCAGTCATAATTAACACATTTAAAAAATTTAAATCATAATTCTGCTCAATATAAAAAGGCAGTGATGATAAATCACTGCCTAATAATTGTATCAAATAGTTGCCGTAAGCGTTTACCCTTGAGGCATGCTTAATTTCTCAGCGTCATCTTTTGGCATTGCTTTACTCACTAAATCAGCTAACGTTTCTTCACTGGCCGCACCAGGGATGAAAAACGTTTCACTGCCTTTACTAAAAGTCCCTTCAGGCGTTGAAGCAACAACAAACGCAGGCGTGCCCATTAAGTGTAGCTTTTCGGCCAACTGACGATTTGCTAATAATGCTTTTTGAACCGTATCACTTTTCATGTCAGCTTTAAGTTTGGTTGTATTAATACCCACTTCATCTGCTGCTTTTAAAACAACCGCTGGTGATAATCGTTGGGATTTATTAATTAACGCTTCATGCAACGCGTGATATTTTCCTTGCATTTGAGCAGCTAAAACAGCTTCTGATGCAAACACAGAACTTTTTCCAAAAATAGGAAAGTCTTTAAACAAAACTTTTACGTTTTTATTTTTTGTAATTAAATTGTTTAATACTGGCGCCATTTTTTTACAGTGAACACATTGATAATCAAAAAATTCAACAATGGTTACGTCGCCTTTTGCATTACCTATAAAAGGTGTATTCGGTGCATTAAATAATTGGTCGGCATTACCTTCTATTGCTTGAGTCGCTTGATCCATCATTTTTGATTGTTGTTTTTTTTGTAATGCTTTAGACACTTCGAGCAAAATTTCAGGATTATTTAATAAGTAATCTTTAATGATTACTTGTATTTGACCTTGCTGATCTTCTGAAAATAATTTCCCTTGCTCCGCATTTACATTTACTGGGTTAAGCATAACCCCCGCACTCATAACACTGGCAGCCATCATATGACGTAATTTCATTGTATACCCCTTTATAAACCAAGATGCCCACCCTACCAGCCATGGCCACAAAGTCAATATACTGTGGCTGTTTCAAGAAGGAATTTATCGCTTTTTTTTATGTGTCATAATGTGTTTCTTACACAGTACTTATATTAAAATGCTTCGTTTTCTTTAATGAATAGCAATGTCAACTTCCAAGACAATACAAGGTAAGGTAGAATTCACTTTTATAAAGTAAAATAATAAAGGATGACTCATGCAAGCTTTACAGGACTCTCTTGATGCTCTCATTAAATCAAGCCAAGCAAAATTTATTGATTTACGATTCACTGACAGCCTAGGTAAAGAGCATCATATTAGCTTACCTATTCATGCGTTAACCTCTGATTTAATAAATAACGGTAAAATGTTTGATGGGTCATCCATTGCTGGATGGCAAGAGATCCATGAATCAGACCTCTCTTTAAAACCTGATTTATCAACAGCAATCATCGACCCTTTTTATACTGAGTCTACGTTAAGTATTCATTGTGATATTTTTGACCCAAGCACAAATAAAGGTTATCACAAAGATCCTCGTGCAATCGCAAAAAAAGCGCAAAAACATTTAATAGACAGTGGCATTGCTGACCTTTGCTATGTTGGGCCCGAGCCAGAGTTTTTTATCTTTGATGATGCTCGCTGGGAAACAAACATGAATAGCTCATCTTTCAGTGTTGACTCTAATGAAGGGATTTGGAATTCTAATAAGCAACAAGAACAAAGTAATTTAGCGCACAGACCAACAGTAAAAGGTGGTTATTTTCCATTATCACCTATTGATTCCTACCAAAATATTCGCTCAGAAATGTGTATTATACTTGAAGAATTAGGTCAAACAATTGAAGCACACCATCATGAAGTGGCAACAGGTCAAAATGAAATAGCAATCAAATATAATCAGCTATTAAAAAAAGCCGATGAAGTTCAAACGTTAAAATACGTCGTTAGAAACGTTGCCCGTAAACATGGAAAAACTGCAACGTTTATGCCAAAACCTTTGGTTAATGACAATGGGAATGGCATGCATTGCCACCTATCATTAATAAAAGATGGTATTAACCTTTTTGCTGGTAATTCATACGCAGGATTGTCAGACACCGCTTTGTATTACATTGGCGGGATTATTAAACATGCAAAATCACTTAATGCTTTCACCAATCCTGCTACAAACAGTTATAAACGCTTAGTGCCAGGCTTTGAAGCCCCCGTATTATTGGCTTATTCAGCAAGGAATCGATCCGCTGCTATACGAATACCTCACGTAGATAGTGATATGGCACAACGCGTTGAAGTTCGCTTTCCTGATCCTTTAGCCAATCCTTATCTTGCTTTTTCAGCCATGCTAATGGCAGGACTCGATGGTATAAAAAATAAAATTCACCCAGGCGAGCCCATGGATATAGATTTGTTCGCACTTTCAGGCAAAGAACTTGATAGCATACCAAAGGTAAGTGCAACGTTAGATGAAGCTTTAGACGCTTTGATGAATGATATGGACTATCTTTTGGTTGGCAATGTGTTTTCAGAAAGCTTTATCCAGAGTTATGTTGATCTAAAGAAAAAA
Organism: uncultured Legionellaceae bacterium; assembly: GCA_963934185.1. Taxonomy (GTDB): domain Bacteria; phylum Pseudomonadota; class Gammaproteobacteria; order Legionellales; family Legionellaceae; genus CAWVYD01. The sequence goes on from CAWVYD010000004.1 coordinate 27,123, forward strand.
GACATCGACCGTTTAAAAGTTGCCACACACCCGTTGGAATTTGATATGTATTACAGCGCATAAAGAAAGGATTAACGATGAAAGTAATAAAAACATGGACGTTAACGCTTTTATGTCTTTCAGCAGGTGTCTATTTACCTGCTGATGCGAGCCAAATCATTTATCAATGGAAAGATGCGCAAGGAGAACGTCACTTTTCAGATCAACCACAACAAGGTGCTAAAAAAAGAGAATTACAAGACGCGCAATCTTACAAAGCGACAACCCTGTCCATTAATCCCCCCCCCCTTTCAACAGACAATGTTAAAGAAGGGTATTCCTTAGCGGAAATCACATCGCCGAGGGATACCAGTACCATTCGCAATACTACTGGTACTCTGTTTGTGACGCTCACCTTAAAGCCTAAATTAGAATTAGGTGATAATGTACAGTTTTTACTTGATAACAAGCCTATGGGAACACCTCAAAAAGAACTAACGTTTGAATTTACACGGGTATTTAGAGGTGAACATACCATATCAGCAATAATAATCGATGCTAATGATAAAAAGATTATTAGCACTAAAGCCATCACCATTTTCATGCATCCACCATTAAACAAAAGCATTCAAATAAATAATAATCTTAAAGTGCTCAATAAAGTGGCTTTATATCCAGTTACACAAACGGTTAAACTTTAAATCCCACGATGTTATGGGTAAGGGAATTCACTGTTTTCCTCAATAAGTTCTAAAAAAGTGTCATTAAAATGAGTACAACCATTAATCAAATCCGTCATACCCTCCTTTGAATCATTTTCTTGAGTAAAAAATGTACTAACGCCTGTCGATGAAACGACAGAGACTGTCTCATTATAGGTCTGATGCTGACCTAAGGCCTTTTTAGGCATCGGTAAGTCTATATCTTTTATGTCAGTATCATTTAACGTTTCTGTTTTAACAGGGCTTTTAATACAGTATTTTTTATACCCATTGCTAAAAGCACGTAACGCTAAAACTGCGCCATAAATAATCGATAAAGTAGCAGTAAAGACGATTAAAACAATCGGTAATGTTTTATTATCAGAGGCGTCATCTTTATAGTGAGAAAATAAAAATTCCATTAGACTATGTGATTTACCACCCAATCCAGCGCAAACGCTACGGGCTATTTCATGAAGCTCTTGAAAATAAAGTTCTCCTTTCGTTAATCCATCTGTATTTATGTCTGCCCAGCCTAATGGCAGAGAAGGTTTATCGTGATAAAAGTCATCTGGTCCAGCATGCTTAATTTGAAAACGGTTGCGTAATTCTTGTTTCGTTTTGTAGGTTAAATACAATCGATAACTTACAAATACAAGTAATGCCGTTATCCCAACTGCTACCGCCCCTATAATGACGACAGGAGAAAAAGCACTGCCCAAAGCCATTAATGCAATATTTAGTGCGTAAAAAGAACTGGCTATGGCACCAAATAAACTAAGCCCATCTTTTGCTCCATGCATAATAGCACTGTAGTACGATGGATTTATAAAGTCATTAAGCGCTTCTCTTGCACGTTGACTTTCATTATATGCTTGAAGAAGCGAAGGAATGATTTTGGCTTGGCTTGTTTCTTTAAGAAATAACTTTGCGTGAGCAGTGCCATCAATTTGAGAGTTTTGAGCCTTGAAATAATTTATTTTAAATCTTTCATAAGCTTTATAATAATTTTTTTGCGCTACTTTCCAATTATTATCACATTGAGCTATGTTGACTTTAAGTATTTGAAGTTTACAAGCATTATTACTTTCAACTTCCTCATAAGCGCGAAAAAAAACAGAAACAATACAAAAAGAGATAACCGATAATGTTAATGCCAGTAAGATTGAGGAAGTAACTAAAGGTGAGCTTAGGACGACAAGGCTAATAATGCCAATATACAAATAGGGTGCATCTAGAATACCAGCAAGAGTATTTGAAAGTAAAAATTGAGCCTGTATGGATTCAAAGTAAGTTTTTAACCCATTGCTTTCCTTTGCCAAATGATTAAAAACAAGTTGAGCACCAAACGGATTACTCAAATGATAATCATCAAAAAGCTTACATAAACTAACTTTATATTGTTCTATTTTTTCATTAGAAATCTGTTGTGAATCGCTGCTATGAATCCTACTTTCAGACTTAATTTTTTCAAGGGTTAATTTTTCATGTAAGGTCTCAACGGTTTCTTTAAAAACAGTTTGATTTTCCTCATAAGTGTTTTTTATTGTATCTGGTAGCAATGGAAGCATTTCATTAAATTTAGACCAAAAATATTCTAAGCTAGATGAACTTTCAAATAATTTTTTCAATGCTTTTTTATCAATATTTTTTTGTTCAGAAATGTATGAAAAAAGTTTAATTTGAACTTCTTTCTCTTTGGCTTCTAGCTCTTGCAAAGTATAAATTTTATGGCTATCAAACTGTTTCTCTAATACTTCTAGCCGCTTAGTTTCCTTAGCTAATTTTTCAACCAGCGGGTGTTTCATGTTTAAATAATTATGAGGCAACGTACCTTGACTTGCTTCTTCTTCAAGGACAGCTTTTAGCCCCTGAATAAGATCTTTCTGCTCACTTACTACTGGTGATGTTAAAAGCTTTCTTAATTGATTCTCTATGGTAATTCGCTTAGGAATATTTTCAGTTGATAGTTGAAGCTCATGTAAACTTCGGCTACCCCTTAATGCAGTCGTTTGCTTTATCACTCTATTGCCTTGCTGCTTTGTTACTCCATCATCGAGACTAAACGTTTTAATTCCTAATATCTTAGCTGTGCTTTCTAATTCCCGAATTTTTGTAATGCGCAGTGACAAAGCCCTAAGCCAATTTTTATACGTCTGCTTTTCTTCTAAAAAAGTATTTAATTCACCTACTTTTTTAATGGCTATATCACATTTATTACTTAATCGTTCCCTCTCATTTTTCATGCTTCTATTCCATGTGCGGTTTACAGCACATAAAATAGCTAGAGTAAGACTCATCGGAAAGTAAATATTCTTAAACATATGGCTACTTAGTACTTCTAGCATTAAAAAAAGGGCTATAACACTTTTTGGTGTCTTCTCCAAATTAGGGGGATGTTACAAATTATGAGTAGCTACTCGACCGGC
>CAWVYD010000005.1:0-26971 GCA_963934185.1 uncultured Legionellaceae bacterium
ATGACATCATACTTAGCATATAATGCAGAGATGTTGTAAGTTTCAATGTCTTATACTGGCGCAAGTCTCTTCTTGCGCCACGTTTTTATTATCCAATTACTTATTTTAGTGGTTCTCTTAAGCATCGTGTTCATTGACTATTTTACAAAATAACTCAGCAGTTTTTTGCGCGTCATAGAGCGCAGAATGTGCTTCGCCTAGGTTAAAGTCAATGCCCGCTGCTTTACACACTTTCACTAGTACCGTTTCACCATAGAGCAATCCGCCTAAGGTAGCAGTATCAAATGACGTAAATGAATGAAAAGGTGAATTGAGCTGGCAACGTTTCCACGCCGCTTTTAAAAACATTAAATCAAACCAAGCATTGTGGCCAACTAATACGGCGCGCTTGCAGTCATGTTTTTCCAAAAGTCGATTAACAGCAGAAAAAAGAATCTTTAACATTTCCATTTCTGTTTTTGAAAAGCGAAAGGGGTGGTAGGGGTCGTCCATGCCGATAAAATCTAATGATTTTTGACAAAGATTTGCTCCTCGAAAGGGCTCAATGTGGTGATGGATGGGGGTGGTTTGGTGCCATTGGTTTTGGTCATTTATTTCTAAAGGAATGGCGCAAATTTCAAGTAACGCATCGGTGTGAGGCGTGACGCCACCCGTTTCAATGTCAATGACGACAGGTAAAAATTCACGAAATCGTTCTTTAATGGAAAGTATTTTTGTCATGATTTTTGTGTCCATTGAATGGTTTGATCGGCAGCAATTGGGCGAACATTTTGTTTGCCTAAGGAAAGACTGGCTGGTACTTTTTGTGATTGCTGGATTAATGTGAGGCTGCTTTTGTTTCTCGGTAATTGATAAAAATCTGCACCAAAGTAACTGGCAAAAGGCTCTAAAACAGAGAGTTTATTGTGTGAATCAAAAAACTCTGTATATAAAGGCATAGCATATGGCGCGCTGTAAATGCCGGCACAGCCACAGGCGGATTCTTTTTGGTTAATGGCATGTGGGGCGCTGTCGGTGCCTAAGAAAAATTTAGGATTGCCAGACAGTGCAACGGCTTGCAGAGCGGCTTGGTCAGAGGCTTTTTTCAAAATAGGTAAGCAATAAAAGTGTGGTTTGATGCCGCCAACTAACAAATCATTTCGGTTATAGAGTAAGTGATGAACGGTAATTGTTGCTGCAACAAACTGAGAGCTTTCTACAACGAAATCACAGGCAGCTTTGCTGGAAATATGCTCGAGGACGATGCGAAGTTTAGGGAAGGTTTTTACTAAGGGCATTAAGTTTTGTTCAATAAAGCGTGCTTCACGATCAAAAATATCGCCAGTGGTGGTTTCACCATGGATCTGAAGCACTAAATTTAAATCCTGCATTAAATCAAATAATGGGTAGAGTGAAGTGATGGAGTTAATGCCAGCATTTGAATTGGTTGTGGCGCCGGCAGGGTATAATTTTGCGCCGAGAACAGCGCTATTTTTTTTTGCTTTCTCTAGTTCACTTAACGCTAAGTTATCGGTTAAATATAGGCTGAAATAGGGCGTAAAAGTAGGGGGGGCATGGGTTAATACTTGGGCTTGGTAGTGTTTGATTTTATCAACATCGATAAGAGGTTTCGCTAAATTTGGCATAACTAATGCGCGAGCAAAGGTCTGAGCGGATGCCTTTATGGTGTTAGCTAATGCCTCTTTGTCTCTAAAGTGTACATGCCAGTCATCAGGTTTTGTAATGGTAATGGATCGCGTCATAAAGTTTCTTGTTTGTGAGCCAATTAATTAAGTGAGGATAGTATGTCATAGAGAGATTCATTCGGGTACGTATACTTCGCCTGGGGCTAAATTGAGGTTTTGTATGACGAATAAAAGCACAAGTCAACACTCTCAATTTATGGCTAAGCCCAGTATTCCTCAATGCCATTGAATTAAGGAAGTCATGAGCGAAAGCGATTGTTTTTCACACCCACACAATGGCGCAGCCATAAGGCGTTAAGCGCCGGCCGACACTCACACTAATGCCTTAATTCAATGGCATTGCAGTATTCCTATGTTTAAGAGGTCATTATGCTCAAGTTGCTTCATGGTTACTTATTGTTATAAGTTAAAGCGCGTTTGACTGTCTAAGTCGATCCATCTGTTAAAAGGTGTGTGAGTTAGTGGTTACTGTGATAATTCAGGCAGGCGTGACTTTAATAATGCAGTGTGTGAAGCGCGAGCCAAAGCGATAGCTAATTTTGTATTAGACCGCGGTATGATGAAACAACTATTGCCAGTAAGGTGGTATGGCATGCGTCATCCCAAAGATTCTAATGACGCTGAAATTGTCCGCGCAAAAAGCGGGCGGCATGTGACTAAAGTGACAAAGTAATTTGGGTATGCAAATAAAAAGAGCAATATTCTTGATTAATAACATTTTTTTTCCCTTGAGTGTTGACTTAATTGAGCTCCGGTTCCATAATTTTGGTGATTGAAATGATATCGAGGTTTTGATGTGCTTTTATGCCGCGGTTTGGTAAGGTTTCAATTAGACAAGATAATCCTCCCATACGGATTGTCTTAAATATATTAATGGCTATTAATAAAATTATAAATTTTGGGAGAAACACAAATGTTTAAAAAAACTGCAATCGCAGCGTTAGTTCTAGGATTCAGTGGCGCTGCAAGTGCTGCTATGTATGCACCTGCTCCAGCACCTTCATGTGCCGCTGGTAACGTCACCGTTCCTTGTGAAAGAAGTGCATGGGATTTAGGTATTGATGCGTTATACATGCGTGCCGATGATAATGCTTTCTCAACAATTGCTAATGCTGGTTTTCGTGCTAAATATGGTTGGGGCTTTCGTTTAGAAGGTAGCTATCATTTTGGTACAGGTAATGACACAACAGTAAATTGGTCTCATAACAAAAGAACAACAGACCAAACAGTTGGTACTACAGCTCTTTCTTTAGAAAACAATCTTGACATCGTTAATTTTGAATTAGGTCAAGTAGTTAATTTTGGCGAAAGCGTTAGTGCTCGTTTCCAAGGTGGCGTTCAATACGTAAGCATTAAAGACGATGCTACCACTGCTGGAACAGCTGTTACTCGGAAAACAACTGCTTTTGGTCCACGTGCTGGCTTAATGTCTAAGTATGACTTTGGCAATGGCTTTGGTGTTTATGGTGACGTAAATGCAGCTATGTTAGTGGGTAAAGCTGTAGTTGCTGCTGGTAACGTCTATGGCACAATGGTAAGCACAGATTCTAACGTTGGTGTTTCTTACACTCACGCAATGGCTCAAGGTGATTTAACAACACGTTTGGCTTGGGGCGTTAAGCAAATGAATCTAGGTTCTACTGTTAATGGCTTTGACGGCATTACTTTAGGTCTTAAATGGGTTGGTAACGCGTAGTTAATTACGAGTTATTTACTTATAAAAAGCCTGGGCAATGCCCGGGCTTTTTTTTGAGAAAAATTCATTGCTTATGGACATAAAGGAAAGATTTCAACCAACAATAACATGCTTTTCTAACCGCGCGCAGTATATCTACTTACGTTAAATCAAACTAAGTCGTTGCGCTCGTCCATTTGGCTGCAATACTCTGAGAAACAAGGGTGATTGGTTTTTCATCAAGGCACGTCATGTGCTTAGCTGAGCTAAGATTTTAATGGAAGCGGTATTAGGGCGTGTTGACCATTCATTTTGAAGCGTTCTCGAACCGTTGAATGATTAAAGGTTAAATAAAATCCCATGCTACTTGCCTAATGTTCCTAAGGCGATTACGGTCGTAAATTTGCGTGAAAGGTAAAGTGAAAGGTGAGGGCGGGGCGTTGATGAGAGACTTTATTATTATCATTATTTTGAATTCATTTGTCTTTGATTGCATCCATTACGGTCTGCATCAAAGTCACAGTAAATCGCATCGATGCCATCATTTGTTTTTGAACAAATCACTGCAAATAGCGCCTAAATTTCGTCATAGCAATTTAATTGGGCATGTGTTGATGGAGTTTTTAAGTAAGTTAATAACGTGCTTTTTGTGCCTATTTTATTTCTCTCTTCTTAACGTTGTTTGGGCCGTTTTATTTGAAATGGGTGTCTTAATTTACGTTATTTATCATCGCGGTGAAGATCCAAATCATCGTACCATTAAAAAGTTACAGCGCAATTCATTACGTCCCTACATTACGTCAAGTTATCATGCGTTACATCATGTTTATCCAAATGCGTATTTTAGTTCTCATCACCCGTTGTTTGACTGGCTTTTTGGTACGGCTTGCCCGATTAAAGGTAGAACGTTTTTAGTGACCGGTAGTCGCGGGGCTTTTGGCAGAGAAATGGTTTTGGCCTTAGAAAAAAAAGGGGCGAAGGTGCTTGATATCTTACCAAACAGAGAGGCCTGGCAAACGCTGGATAAAGTAACGTTTAGTCAGCAATTAAATGACGTTGATGTCTTAGTACTTGCCCATGGTTCCAAACATAATGAGACACAAGAAAATAACGTTATCAGCCAGAAATGGTTGATTGATTCTTTTTTAGGCGGAAAGAAAAATAAAAAAGTATTACCGGAAATTTGGGGGCTTGGTTCTGAGCTGGAGTTTTGTTCGCATATAAATCTAAAAGCGATGAAGTCATATGTCTTATCAAAACGCGCTTATGCACGCTTGGCTCAGTCACTTTTTGCGGATAAAAGCATAATGTATCGGCACATTGTCCCTTCTGCTTTTCGCTCGTCAATGGGGCCTGGATTAATGAGTGCTAAGTTCACGGTTAACGTTGCATTATTTTTGATTATGAGAGGAGTTCGTTACGTACCTGTCACTTATACGGGCTTAGCACTTATTAATTATTTTCATTTTATCACTCGGCGGTTGATGTTTGAACGTGCTCATTAATCTATTGTGGGCCTTTTGTTTTTAACGAGGCGCCAATGGATACAATGTTATATATTAAGACAGAAATTAATAAAGTGTGCAAAAAGTGAATCGAAACGGATGTGATGAGGGGTAAACCAATGGCAATACCAATCAAGCCAAAAAGGGTTACGATTAAGGTTTCTTTGGTGGGTACCTTATCCTTGGCAAGAAACGTCATTGCGAGTAAGGGTTGTTGGAGTGCGCCGGCAGCCATCATAATAGGAAAAGCGGCTAAGGGCGAAATACCTGCGATGAATAAAATGGCTTGACTGGTGGCATATAAGCCAACGCAAACAGCGGTTAATGCGCCAGCAATGCCCATGAAAAAAGCGCTGACAGCCAGTTTATAGCCAGAGAGGCCTAAGGCGTTACCACTGATATGAATGAGGCCAGATTCACTGGCGATTAAAAGTAAAATCATACCGATAAAACAAACCATCATGGTTTTCTTTAAAAATATAACGTTAATTTTGCTAACAAATAGGGCGCCAAATATACCGCCAAGGCTGGCTGCAACGGCAAGTGTGATAAGCGTCACTAAATCAACATCAATCATGGTCATAAAAATGAATGCTTGGATGGTGCCGGGTAAAACCTGAGCGGAATTAACAAAACCGGGTAGTTTGGCGGTAGGCAAAAGCTTAAAGGCTTTAGCAAACGCAATATTAATGGCGAAACTTCCAATCCCAATGGTGTCTGCTAAAAAGGCAATAATACTGCCTAAGGCGAGTTTTACTTTATTGGTAAGAGAGAGGATTTGCTTGTTTTGATAAGCAGATAGGATAAGCCAACCGCTGTGAAGAAGCGTTAATATTAAGACAAGGCTTTTTAAAATAAGGGCAACTAGCATGTGAAAACTCAAAATGAATGGTAATGATCAGTATGCTAACTTTTGAAAAAAAAACAAGGCGTTGTTGAGTGATTTTAACTTTATTGAAATAGTGTTATTGTTTGCCAATTATTTTATGACGAGCACCCAGATGAACAAAATTATTAAAGAGCCAGTAATTCCAGCAACGCATTGTATGATTTGGATGCATGGTTTAGGGGCATCGAATCAAGACATGGCAGGCCTAGTCGAAGCACTTAACCTTTCTGAGTTACCCTTGCGTCATGTATGTTTGCAAGCGCCGGATCTGGCAGTGACGATTAACGCAGGTATGCGAATGCCAGCGTGGTATGACATTGTGGGTAGCGAACTGACAGACAGAGAGGATAAAGCAGGCATTACTCAATCAGCTTCGCTCATTTCAAATGCGATTGCTGAGCAAGAAACGTTAGGCATACCTACGTCTAAAATATTTCTTGCTGGATTCTCTCAAGGCGGTGCTATGGCACTTTATTCTGCTTTGCATTGTTCACAATACCTCGCTGGTATTGTTGCTTTATCGTCTTACTTACCGCTTGCAAACGAATGTATGGCCAAACAACGAAAATCATTGCCGATGTTTATCGCTTATGGTTTGATGGATCCTGTGGTCAAACCTGAGTGGTCGAAAATGTCACATAATATTTTGATTGAAAAAGGCTTTACTCGTATGAGTTTAAAGGATTATCCAATGATGCACGAAATTTCTGCGGCAGAAGTAAATGATTTACGTCAATGGATCACTACTCGAGTAAATTAAGCGTTTGATATTTGATTCAGTTGAACCAAATAAACTCGTTTCTAAGGTTTACGTTATTTTAATCCCATAATAGCGACGGTTCCAGTTGCTCTTAGGTAGCTTTTTATGGAAAAATCAGTTAATTACGGTTGTTAGATGTTTTAGTCATGGTTGTTGATAAAGCGGGATACCGCTTAAACGTAGGCATTATTATTGCCAATGAAGTTGGAAATTTATTTTGGGGAAGGCGGGTGGGCCAACAAGCTTGGCAATTCCCCCAGGGAGGCGTTGTGCCTAATGAAACAGCCATTGAAGCCATGTATCGCGAAATGAAGGAAGAGGTTGGGCTTGAAGAAGGCGATGTTGAGATTATTGGTGTCACAAAGCACTGGTTAAAGTATCGCTTGCCTAAACAGTATTTGCGACAAGGCAATCAGCCATTGGTGATTGGTCAAAAGCAAAAATGGTTTTTGTTACGATTAATCTCACCAGAACAAAAAATTCGCTTAGATTTAAGTGATACCCCTGAATTTGATAGCTGGCGGTGGGTTGATCTATCCGTGCCTTCCGAACACGTGATTTATTTTAAACGTCAGGTGTACCGTCAAGCATTAAAAGAGTTGTCTGCCTTATTAATTAAGCGGAATGCTACAGGCGCTCGTCCGCAGGCAAAACGTTATCGCAAAGGATCTCGATGGACAAAATCCTAATCAATTATTCTGATAGTGATAGCATTCAAAATGATGTGCATGTTTACGTGCTGTTAATGGATGTTGTTTATGATGAGGTGGATTAGCTAAATGCTTAAGACACTTCGCCGGATTGTTCAAGAGGTGAGTAGTGCTCAGAATTTACCTGAAGCGCTTTCGATTCTCGTCAAAAGAATAGCGGATGCGACACAAACACAAGCGGTTGCAGTCTATTTAATTGATAACCAAAGCGCAGAATACGTTTTAATGGCGGTCTCTGGCTTAAATCAAAAAGCAGTCGGCACGGTTCGGTTAAGTTTAGATCAAGGGATTATTGGTTTAGTAGGACGTCGTGAAGAGCCAATTAATTTAAATGATGCAACAAAACACCCTGATTATTTTCAAGATTCCGCTGTGGGGGAAGAGTCCCTTAATGCCTTTCTTGGTGTGCCAATCATTCATCATCGTCGTCTTTATGGCGTGCTTACGCTTCAGCAAGAAGAATTACGGAAGTTTGATGAGTCAGAGGAAGCGTTTTTAGTAACGTTAGCAGCGCAGCTTGGCGGGATCATTGCACACTCTGAAGCAACGGGTGAATTAAAAACACTGGTTCGTAGCGAATTTAATGATGAATCACTGTATTTAGATGACGCGTGTTTTAGCGGTATTGGCAGTGTACCCGGTGTGGCTATTGGTACGGCGGTGGTGGTTTATCCTGTGGCTGAAATTGATGCGGTGCCTAATCGAAGCATAGAAGACGTTGAACACGAGCTAACTATTTTTAGAGAAGCATTAAGTCGCACGCGAGATGAAATTGCTAAATTAGCCAAACGTTTGGTGCAGGCATTGCCTGAAGAAGAAGCGTCGTTGTTCGATGTCTACCTTAAAATTTTAGATAAAGACTCTATCGGCACGGAAGTAGAAAACATCATTATAGAGCAAAAAACTTGGGCACAGTGGAGTTTAGCCAAAGTTATTAAACGCTATATCGGTCAGTTTGAGCAGATGGAAGATCCTTATTTACGTGAACGAGCCAGTGATTTTCGTGACTTAGGGCGACGCGTCTTAGCAAACTTGCAAGCCTCAGAAACAACACCAATTGATTACCCAAAACGAACGATTTTAGTCAGTGATGAAGTGACTGCGGCATCCCTAGCCGGAGTGCCTGAAGGTGCGCTGTGCGGCGTCGTCTCGGCAAAAGGCTCAAGTAACTCGCATGTGGCTATATTAGCGCGTGCGCTAGGCGTCCCAACGGTTATGGGAGTGCTCGGCTTAAATGTTGAAACACTCGATCGACGTGCTATGATTGTGGATGGTTATTTTGGCCAAGTATATGTATCACCTACGCGACCTTTACTTGCTGAATTTAAACGCTTGGCGCAGGAAGAAAAAGAATTAAATGCGAGCTTGAGTGAACTGCGTGATAAGCCAGCACAAACGCAAGATGATTATAAAATTGCGCTTTATGTCAATACGGGACTTGCGATGGATGCAAGCTTATCGTTAAGTGTTGGTGGTGAAGGCGTCGGTTTATATCGTAGCGAACTGCCTTTTTTAGCACGCGATAGGTTTCCTTCTGAAGAGGAGCAGCGTGTTATTTATCGGCAAACATTAAATGCCTTTGCGCCGCTATGCGTGACCATGCGCACGCTTGATATTGGTGGTGATAAAGCGTTGTCCTATTTTCCCGTTGAAGAAGATAATCCTTTTTTAGGCTGGCGCGGTATACGTATTACACTGGATCATCCAGATGTTTTTTTAATGCAAGTGCGGGCAATGCTTAAGGCGAATAAAGATCTTAATAACCTTAAAATCATGTTACCAATGATAAGTGGTGTAGGGGAAGTAGATGAAGCTCTTCATTTAATTGATCAAGCGTATCAAGAAGTATTAGAAGAATTTGGTGAGGTAGTAAAACCACAAGTAGGTTTAATGATAGAAGTGCCTTCGGCGGTTTACCAAGCGCGGGTTCTTGCCAGTCGAGTCGATTTTTTATCAGTGGGCAGTAATGATCTAACGCAGTATTTACTTGCTGTTGATCGAAATAATCCACGCGTTGCAGGATTATATGACCCGCTTCATCCGGCCGTTTTACGCGCTTTGATGCAAGTGATTGAAGGTGGCCACAGTGAAGGGATCCCGGTGACCATTTGCGGAGAGATGGCAAGCGATCCTGTCGCGGTTATCTTGTTAATTGCTATGGGGTTTGATGGCTTAAGCATGAACTCATCAAGTTTACTCAGAGTCAAATGGGTGATCAGAAAATTTTCTATGGCTTCCGCACGTAAAATATTAGGTGAAGTATTGAAAATGGATAACTCAACGTTGATCCGGTTTCATCTTGAAAAGGCATTGGATGTGGCGGGACTCGGTGGTCTTATCCGCGCAGGTAAACAATAATGGATTGGTTGCTCTTTATATTAGCCGGGGCTTTTGCAGGCGTAATGTCGGGTTTGCTTGGCATTGGTGGTGGCATGGTAATTGTGCCAACGCTTAATGTGATTTTTAGTTCGCATATGCATCTAGCCGATCAAATCGTCATGCACTTAGCGTCCGGAACGGCGTTGTGTATTATGATTTTTACGTCGATGACTTCCGTTTATGCGCATCGAGCCAATGCGTGTAATGCGCGCGCTTATTTTCGAGAAATTGTACTTTTTTTAGTGGTTGGCATAGTGTGTGGCGCGTTACTGGCAGATCTACTCTCAACCGAGACATTAAGGCAAATTTTTGGTTTTTTCATTTTGCTCATTGCCTTTGAAATGCAATTTGGTCGTCTAGTAAGCAAGTCACGCATTCGAGTCAGTAAAAATGTCGATGGTGTGATTATCGCCGGCATAGGCATGATGTCTGGCATGCTTGGCATTGGTGGCGCAGTGTTATTGATCCCCTATTTGTCTCGCCGTCGTATGACGCTTCGGAAAATCACTAAGATATCAGCACTTTGTAGTTTAACCGCCGGTATTGTCGGTACCTTTGCAGTAATGCTGACAGGGTTAAATCATACCTATGGACATGAGCCATGGAGTATTGGCTATGTGTATTTACCAGCGGTTTTATTTGCTGTTGTGCCAAGCATGATCATGGCGAAATTTTCAGCCAGCAGAGCGCGCTATGTCTCCATTCGCTATTTAAGGCTATTTTTTGTTCTTTTTCTCGTTGCAACCAGTTTGCGTATGATTTGGTGATCTTATGTTAATCCACCCCGCGATTGATCCCGTGCTTTTAAGCATTGGGCCACTAAAAATTCATTGGTATGGCGTTATGTATTTGCTCGCGTTTGTTTCGGCATGGGCGTTGGCACGTTATCGTATCCAAAAGCAGGCGCTGTTATGGACGGATGATCAGTTAAGCGATCTTGTTTTTTATGGGGCAATGGGTGTGGTTTTAGGTGGCCGTATTGGCTACATGATTTTTTATCAAGGCTCGGCTTTACTGGCTAAACCTTGGACGCTGTTTATGGTATGGCAAGGCGGAATGTCATTTCATGGCGGTTTGCTCGGCGTGTTGTTGGCGTTATTTTTATTTGCTAGAAAAGAAAGCAAGCATTATTTTGAGGTGGCAGATTTTGTTGCACCGTTGGTGCCCATTGGTTTGGCCATGGGGCGCTTAGGTAATTTCATTAATGGTGAACTTTGGGGACGGGTAACCACCGTGCCATGGGGCATGATATTTCTAAATGTTGATAATCAACCGAGACATCCCTCACAGCTGTATGAGTTATGCCTTGAAGGTTTGTTACTTTTTATCATTCTTTGGTTTTTCACAAACAAACCTCGGCCTCGTTACGTTGCTTCAGGCATGTTTTTATTTTTATATGGCATTTTTCGTTTTACAGCGGAGCATTTTAGGCAACCGGATGCGCCTCTAGGCTTTATCGCTTTTGATTGGCTAACCATGGGGCAGTTATTGTCCTTGCCCATGGTTGTGTTTGGTGTCGGATTATTAATAGTAGGTTATACACCCAACAGCAAAGAAGATATGTCATTTTAACTTTGATATTTATGCGTGATTAATCCATTATTCGTTCGCTATAAAGCTCGCTATATCTCATGCATAGTGAATTAATCACACAAAAATTTGTGCTCTAAAAAGAGCGCACCTTCATTTCCATTGAGTATAAATAAGTAGGTAAAGAATAATGAAACAATATTTAGCGTTATTACAACACGTGCTTGAAAATGGCGCAAAAAAAACAGATCGTACTGGCACGGGAACGTTGAGCGTGTTTGGTCATCAGATGCGGTTTGATTTGAAACAAGGCTTCCCTTTAGTTACCACAAAAAAAGTACACATGAAAAGTATTGTTCATGAATTACTGTGGTTTTTAAAAGGCGATACAAACATTGAGTATTTACAAACCAATGGCGTTAACATTTGGAATGCATGGGCTGATGAAAAAGGCAATTTAGGCCCGGTATACGGCAAGCAATGGCGCTCATGGCCAACACCATCCGGCGAGAGTATTGATCAAATGTCTGTTGTACTTGAGCAAATCAAAAGTAACCCAGATTCTCGTCGCTTAATTGTTAATGCGTGGAATGTCGGAGAACTTGAGAAAATGGCATTACCGCCTTGTCACATGATGTTTCAATTTTATGTGGCGAATGGCGTCTTATCTTGTCAGTTATATCAACGTTCAGCCGATTTATTTCTAGGTGTGCCATTTAATATTGCATCGTACGCGTTGTTAACGCACATGGTTGCTGCGCAATGCGACCTCGAAGTAGGGGACTTTATTTGGACGGGTGGTGATTGCCATTTGTATGACAATCATTTAACACAAGTCAAAACGCAATTAAGTCGCGCGCCAATGGCTTTGCCTCGATTAACCTTAAACCCAGAGGTAACATCGTTGTTTGATTATTCCTATGACGACATAAGCATTGAAAGCTATCAATCCCATGCCGGTTTGAAAGGGGCGGTTGCCGTGTAGGACTTGGCTGAAAGTACTTTATTCGTCTTGCAAATCAAGCCATTCTTCTTCAAAGACATCAATGCTGGCTTGAAGCGTTTGTTGTTGCTGTAAACACTTATTCATTAAGGCGGCATCCTCATAAGTGCTGTTTAAGCCAAGTGTTTGCTCAACGGTTTGCATTTTTTTGCTTAGGGTATCAAGTTCAGTCTCAATTTTTTTAATGCGATTTAACGTTTTTTTGCTTGGTTTGCTTTCCTTGTCTGTTTTCGTATCGGTTTGTTTATTTGTTTTCTTTTTGTCTGAGCTTAATAACCAGCGTTCGTAATCATCTAAATCGCCATCAAATTCGCTGATCGATTTATCGGCAAGTAAATAAAAGGTATCGACCGTGGTTGATAATAAATGTCTGTCATGCGATATGAGGATAAGAGAGCCTTGAAAGCTTTGTAAAGCCATCTCTAACGCTGCTCTTGTGTCTAAATCGAGATGGTTGGTGGGTTCATCAAGTAACAATAAGTTGGGTGCATCAAATAACAATAAGGCCAAAACTAAACGCGCTTTTTCACCACCAGACAGTGGCGCAATGTTTTCAAGTACGGTCTCGCCATGAAAGCCAAATTGACCCAGATGATTACGCAGCACTTGTTCCGATTCTTTTGGGTATTTATGTTGCAGATGTTCAAGAGGGCTAGCGTCCAGTTGAAGTTGTTCCAATTGGTGTTGTTCATAATAAGCAACGCTTAAATGATGCGGGGCTTTAAATAATTGTCCTTCGAGCGGTTGTAATTTATCGGCCAGCAGTTTTAAAAAGGTGGATTTACCAACGCCATTAGGCCCAAGTAAGGCAATCCGTTCACCGTATTCAACAGATAGATTAATGCGTTTAATAAGCGCTAAGTCATCATAGCCGATGCTTACGTCTTCAAGTGAAATAATAGGGGAGCTGCAAGGCTTGCAGGGTTTAAAGCTAAATTGAATGGGCGAATCAATATGGGCTAGCGCAATTTGCTCAATTTTTTCAATGGCTTTCACTCGGCTTTGTGCTTGTTTGGCTTTACTGGCTTTTGCTTTAAAGCGCTCTACAAAAGACATCATATGGCTGATGTGCTTTTGTTGTTTTTCATACATTTTGTGTTGCAGTAAAAGCTGTTCACCGCGAATGCGTTCAAAGGCATCGTAATTACCTTGGTAGCGGTTTAATTTTTGATTTTCAATGTGAATCATGGTCGTGCATAAACGGTTTAAAAAGGCTTTGTCATGCGAAATGATAAGCAAGGTGCCTTCAAATTGTTTAAGTCGTTTTTCAAGGAAGAAAATAGCATCTAAATCCAAATGGTTGGTTGGTTCATCAAGCAGCAATAAATCAGCTGGGCACATGAGGCATTGCGCTAAATTAAGTCGCATACGCCAACCGCCAGAAAAAGAAGAAACGCTTAATTTAAATTCATCGGCACCAAAGCCTAAGCCGTGTAGCAGCGCGCACGCTTGACTAGGTTTTCGGTAGCCATCAGCCGTTTCAAAATTTTCTTGAAGTATGGCTAATTTGTTTAAATCAGTCTCTTTTGCCATTTGTGTTTCAATGTGGCGGTACTCTGTATCACCATTAAGTACGTAGTCTTGTGCGGAGAGGTCTAGGGCTGGTGTCTCTTGTGCCAAATGTGACAAGCGCAAGCTTTTTGGAAAAGACAGCTCACCACTCATTAATTCCAATTGGTTTAAAATTAAGCCAAAGATACTTGATTTACCCGCACCATTTCGACCAATTAAACCAACGGTTTCTCGGTTATGGATCAACGCGCTGGTGTCTTCAAGTAATACTTTGGTGCCGCGTTGTAGTGTGGCTTTGGCAAATGAAATCATAAAACAGGGTCTTTCGTTTAAAAAAAACAAATGATAGAGGTAGGTTGTTAACTTGTCTATCATTAACGCACTTTTATTCCAAGCTGATTCTGGTTCCTTATCTATTGTGGTGCTTTTGTCGGAGGGGCATTGCTGGCGGCAATGGTATTTTCTTTTGCCACTGGTTTTATTAGATTTACTTCAGCTCGAAGGGGCGAGTCTACATTGGGTCTTTCCATGAGTTATTCTGCCTTTACAAGGCGTTTGGGTACATAGCCAATGGAAATCAAGATGCGCCATTTAAGTATTCATATTTATGCGTGATTACTCCACTATTCATTCGCTATAGAGCAAGCGATACCTCACTCATAGTCAATTAATCACACAAAAATCTCGGCACTAAAAAGTCGCATTTTCATCTCCATTGGCTATAGACGTTATCGGTATGCTAGGACTTTACTTGAGTCGATGTCTGAAAACAAGTCAAATCAAATCGTTTTCGATCTTAAGTTGTTGATATAATGATAGTATAAGTTGTAGTCGTTGGAATCGTGAAATAAAAAATTTCATTAAATAAAATTTTTATTGCATCTGTTTGAGTGGGTTTTTGGGAATAGCTTTGTAAATAATAGTAAAATAGGGCAGTATTATGTCTTTCACTTTACAAGGAATGTTTTAGTGATGAATGAGGCAAGATCTAAGGATGAATTTAAGCCCTGCCCGAAGTGCTTATCACCGGTTGATGTGGTGGTTGTACGTCGGCATGACTCGAAAGATCCTACTAGTTATTTTTTTGTGAATTGCGAAGGTTGTGGTGAAGGTACACCAACGGCATTTTGTTCAATGACTAAACTTCAAGAGGTATGGAATCAATACGTTGAGCAAAATCAAGGGCTGCCCGCATAGGGTTCCATCCTAGCTTATTTTTTTTATCAGGCCGTTGTAATGTGAAGATTCTAGTGCTTGCTGTTGCTTCTTAGCATAAGTTAGTGATGAAAAGGGTCCTATTTCAACGCGATACCAGGTTGTGGTGGTGTTTTTAAATTGCGATACGCTTGCGCTATGACCTTGTATGATTAATTCAGCTCTTAATTTATCTGCGTCGGTAACTTTCTTAAATGCGCCTACCTGTATCAAATAATGTTGTGCTTGCATCCGTATCTCTGACGGTGGCTTGTGCTTTACATGTACATTGTTTTGTAACGATTTTTTGGCTTTATTGTGAGGCATCGGAGTGTGTTGCTGTGAAATGCCGGCTGTATTATGAGGCATAGGCTCATGTTGCTGTGAAATATCACCTTTAGGCAAGCGTGTATAAAATTCAAATTTTGGTTTGGGTAATTGTCTTGGCCGAACCTGGTT
This sequence comes from uncultured Legionellaceae bacterium, assembly GCA_963934185.1. Lineage (GTDB taxonomy): Bacteria > Pseudomonadota > Gammaproteobacteria > Legionellales > Legionellaceae > CAWVYD01. Next base: position 15,302 of record CAWVYD010000005.1, read on the forward strand.
AATGACTATGGTATTAGACACACCTTTTTTTATTTGATTAAAATCGATTGATGAATAACGATAAAATACACAAGCGGCAGCCAGTAAAAGCAGTATAATAATTCGGCTTTTATGTTGGGCAATAAATCCTTTCTTTTGCGACCATTTATTGGCTGCACTTTTTGCGTAATCATATGCCATTTACATTTTCTCGGGTGAGGAGACGCCAATCAGTGACAGTCCATTGTGTAATACTTGTTGAATGGCTAATGCTAAGCACAATCTTGCGTTTCGCAGCGCTGCATCATCAACAATAAAGTGATGCGCATTATAATAGGTATGGAATTGGTTAGCCAGCTCTCGTAAGTAATATGCAATCAGATGAGGCTCTTTATCTCGGGCTGCCAAGGCAAGCATTTCCGGATATTTTTGAAGCTGGTTCATCAGTGTTTGTTCGTGTTCTTGGCTGAGCAATGCTAATGACGTTAAACCAAGGCTTTTGTCTAGCTCGTGATTTTTATCCTTCAAATTACGAAGCACGCTGGAAACCCGGGCATGAGCGTATTGTACGTAATACACCGGGTTATCAGAGGATTGGGACTTGGCTAAGTCTAAATCAAAATCCAGGTGCTGATTGTATTTTCGCATTACGTAGAAAAAACGTGCTGCATCAACGCCGACTTCTTCGCGTAGTTCACGTAACGTGACAAAATCACCACTTCGTGTCGACATGGATACTTTTGTTGTGCCGCGATAAAGCACTGCAAATTGAATTAGCAATACATCTATGGCGCTGTCATCAAAGCCTAATGCTTTGGCAGCCGCTTTAACGCGGGCTGTATAGCCATGATGATCGGAACCGAAAACATCGATAACTTGGGTGAAGTTTCTTTCGTATTTATTCCAATGATAAGCCACGTCTGAGGCAAAGTAAGTGGTTATACCATTGCTGCGTTTTAAAACACGGTCTTGATCATCACCAAACGCCGTTGATTTAAACCATAAGGCGCCTTCTTGCTCAAAGAGATAGCCGGCTTTGTCTAATGCCGCTATGCCTTTATCAATGTCACCATTATCAAATAACGATTGTTCGGAGAAGAATTCATCGAATTCAACGCCAAACGCTATCAATTCATTTTTAATGTCTTTAAGCACGCCGTTTAAACCAAATTGATGAATGATGTTAAATTTATCATTACCGAGTAAGGACTGCGCACGTTCAATGATGGCATCAATATAGATTTCTTTGTCTCCATCATCACAGGCATCTTTAGGCAAACTTGAAAACTGGGCTTCATTGGTTTGAACAAAGGCATCGTTATGGATTGTTTTAAGCGCTTTAGCAATGTCGTTGACGTAACCGCCTTTGTAGGCATTATCTGGAAACTTTGCTGGCGAATTAAATAATGCTAAGTATCGTAAATATACGCTGGCAGCAAGAATATTCATTTGTCGCCCCGCATCATTAACGTAGTATTCTTGATGAACGTGAGCGCCTTGGCTTTTTAGAATATTGGCTAAGGTGGCGCCAATGGCTGTGGCTCGTCCGTGACCGACGTGTAAAGGGCCGGTTGGGTTAGAAGATACGTATTCTAAAATAATACGTTGATCTTTATTTTTATCGGTGCGACCAAAGGCATCTTGTTGAGACAAAACGTCCGAAACAACCTGTGTTTTTGTGTCACCAGCAAGGTAAAAATTAATAAAACCAGGTCCAGCAATTTCAACATTAGCCAATAAAGGAGAGTCTTTAATTAAGTCAATAAGTGAGGCGGCAATTTGTTTAGGCGCTTGTTTTAATGGTTTGGTTAACGTCATGGCTATATTGGATGCGTAATCACCATGCTTTTTATCACGTGAATTATCAATATTAATTCTAACATTCTCAGGCTGTTTAATGTGGTTTTGCTGGCAGAGAGTGGCTAAGGCGTCACTTAATAGCGTTTGTAATTGTTGTTTCATGGCTGGCTTATTTCTGTGAATGAGATAATTGGAGTATTATCTTACATCTTGGATGGATTTAGTAGTGAAACTTTTATTCACCGCTAAATTTTTTCTCAGCGAATTTTAATCGCTCGATAGCCAGGCTTGCTTCTTGCTTGCTAATGTTGCCGCAAGGAAAGCCATTTAAATCAATGCAAGCAGCGCCTTCCGTTAATGCATTTAGGTAAGAGCCCCATAACGTATAATAGCTAAAAGCGCTGGTTAATGCCTCTTGGCTGGGTTGATTAGCTAAAGCTTGTTGAAATATATCCTTTAAAATATGGGTTTTTAACGGTTGTCTGTTACGTAAATCAAAGGCGTTAGGGTACGTGTCAAGCAGCCAATTCATGGCAATATTACGGTGTTTAACGGTTAACGTTAACGAATCATTAATCGGAAGCATGAAATTTTCAGCCCAAATTGAAAAGAAAAAGAGTTTATCAAAAAAAAAGGGATAAAACGAGGAAGTAAAAAAAACAGGATCGGTTTAAATATTGACTTCTAAGTGCGCTTATTGTATTGTAGGTTTAAATTTAAATCACGGTAGGTTATTGTTTATGCTAACATCGAATGTTCGTCAAAAAACAAACCCTTTAGCAACAAGCGACCAATGGCTTCAAGTCATTGATGAAAAGGGCATGGCGCAGCGGTATGTATCTCTTGATCGAGAGGCGGTTTTACAGGCGCTAGCAATGGATGGAATGCAGTTAAAAGACGTTTATCGAGAGGCTGATAACCTATCCGCTCAATCTTTACACAGCCAGTACCGTCTACCTTCAACACCTGTGCCTGGTTTTAAACCCGATATCCATTTAGCTGGTGATTTTAGAAACGATAAAGAAATGGTGCTTACGGCCGTTTTACAAAATGGTTTGGCATTAGACTATGCGAGCCCAACGCTTAAAAAAGACATTGACATCGTATTGGCTGCCGTCAGTCAAAATGGTGATGCTTTGTTTAAAGCGGATGCCTCTTTTCGTGGCAATAAAGCAGTCGTGATGAAAGCGCTTAAAACCAGTGGCTTAGCAGCCACTGTTATTGATGATGCGTTAATAACAGAGAGAGACGTTGCGCGGGCGATGGTGCAGTGTCATGGTCTTTCATTAGAGCGTGTTGCTAAACACCATAGTGGGGTCTTTTTATCAGAATTGGTTGGGTTGGCGATACAAAAAAACGGTAGATCGCTTAAGTTCGCTGGCGAGGGACAAAGTGACAGAGCGGTTGTGCAAAGGGCTGTTTGGCAAAATAGCTCAGCATTACAATACGCAAGTGAGGATCTACAAACCGATTGGCAGTTAAAAGGATTGCAAGCCGTTAGTGCCTTGTTGGCATTTGGTGTGCAATATGCGTCTGTCTGCAAAGCTTTCATATCAGCCATTGCGGTTGCAGCTACTACGTTTGCTACTTTTATAACCCTTGGTGCACCCGTGGTTGCAAGCGCATGCATTGCTGCTGCAGCAGGTGGCTTTAGTGGAAGTTATTTTTTCTCTAAATTCTCACCACCACAAGCGGACACACAGGAAACACCTACAATGAATTGTGAACACGCCCTATAGGGTGTTTATTGTCTAGGTTGCCTATTATCAAAAATGGCGCACACATGATCTGCTTTTGATAGTGCGCTAGGTTTTGAAACTTCAATACGGTAACGTGTGATTTTATAGTCTGTTTCTAAAATATCAGCGACCACGGCCAGTACGCGTTCAATTAATTCGTAGCAATTGTTTTCAAGTACATCTTTTAATTTCTGACCGAGCAGCGCGTAATCCAGTGTGTCATTAAGGGCATCGCTTTTCATTGCACAACTAAAGTCATAATCAAATATTAACGACAAATAAAGTCTTTGCGTGATGGTTTTTTCATGTTCATACACACCAATGGTGGTATCAATGGCTAAATTTTTAATGGATAAACTATGCATGGTTTGGCTACAATGTATGGGATTGTTGGGCGTAAATATAACGTGAACGTTCATTAGATACGAGTCTTTTTTAATTTCAATGAAACTTGTTTAATGCATAAAATTCGCATCTTGAAAGAGCTTTAGGATATACTCCGGCCACAACTTTATAACGACTTTTTTTTTATCATGGGTTTTAGCTTTCGACCGCCTTGGTGGGGGATTGTATTGCTGCTCGTTGGCGTGTCTTTATTTGTTCGACTTGGCATGTGGCAGTGGCAACGTTCAATCGATAAAGAGCAACTTTTACTTCGAGCAAATCAAGCATCTCATTCTTTTTTAGGGCTTCCAAATGCTGTGAATATCTCTCAGTATCAACGACTTAAAACGAATGGTGTCTTTGATAATGTTCGTACGTTTTTTTTGGATAATCGTTTTTATCAGCATCGTATTGGCTTTGAGGTTCTCAGTCTTTTAGACACAAAAAATGGACGTTACTTATTGGTAGACAGAGGTTGGATTCAGGCAACGGCTAATCGTAAAGTCTTACCCAAAGTACCTTTGGCAACAGCTCAACAGGTGTTAAAAGGCGAGGCTTATTATCCATCCAGTAAAGCCTGGGTATTAAATTCAACCTTAGATAATGCAGGGCACTGGCCTTTGATCATCGAAAAAGTGGACATCAAACAACTTGAAGGGCTGCTTAAGGTCAGTTTGTATCCTTTTATGCTGCGGCTTCATGCGGCAGATCCTAATGCGTTGGTGCGAGATTGGCGAGTGGTTACTATGAAGCCGGCACAACATAAAGGGTATGCGGCGCAATGGTTTGGTTTTGCCTTAGCGGCAATTATTATCTTTTTAGTTTTAAATGTGGAGCGAAGAAAATGCAAGTAGATAAATGGCGAACAAGGCGATTAATTTTTGGCTTGGCCTTGGTTTTTAGTCTGCCGGCATTCTCGGCGTGGTATCTTTTTTTTCATGGTGATCACCGCTCATTGCGCGCATCAAATAATGGTGAATTAATTCATTCGCCATTTCAATTGTCGGAGCTTTCTTTAACCGATTATAAGGGAGATAAGGTGTTGAATAAATCGCATAAGTGGGCCATTTTATATTGGACAAAATCATGCGATAAGACATGCAAACAGGTGGTGGAGAAATTATTGCGCGTACGCGTGGTGCTTGGCAAAGACATGCTCCGAACGCAGGCATGGCTGGCTACGGATAAGGACATAACAGGGCAAATGCTTGAGCAATTGACCAATGTACAAGGGTTGGATACGCAGGCCATGCATATGCCGAAATCTGAACAAGCTCGAAAATTACTTGGTGAAAAAGCCATTTTATTGGTCGATCCCAGTGGTAACGTAATGATGCGTTACGCTGAAGATGCACCGCCAAAAGCGATTAATAATGATTTAAAACAATTATTAAAATTATCAAGAATGGGTTAACGCATATGTTTAAATACACATCAAAAATAATGTTATTTGCTGTCTGTTTGGCCTTATTTGTCGTAACGCTTGGCGCTTATACGCGTTTAACCGATGCTGGGTTGGGTTGTCCTGATTGGCCTGGGTGTTATGGCAAAATGGTCTTGCCAAAATCTGGTGAGGCGCTAATGACGGCGCAGTCAAGCTTCCCCTTAATTCCCATTGAAAAACGTAAAGCATGGACGGAAATGAGCCATCGTTACGCGGCGGGCACATTAGGACTTTTAATACTTTTTATTGCGTTTCAAGCCATTATAGCGCTTCGAAACAAGCAAGTATTTCCACGCGTAGTGCCTTTTGTTTTGTTAGGCCTTGTGTTTTTTCAAGCCGCACTTGGAATGTGGACGGTTACCTTAAAACTCTTACCTATCGTGGTGATGGGGCATTTACTTGGCGGCCTAAGTATTTTAGCGTGTTTGTGGTGGTGTCATTTATCATTAAATGAAACGGCTCAAAAAGAAACGGCTCAAAAAAAACACCGAGCGGCATTTAAACCGTGGGTAGCGCTTGGTGCTGTCATTGTTTTTTGTCAAATTGCACTCGGTGGTTGGGTTAGTTCAAATTATGCTGGCTTAAGTTGTGTTGGTTTTCCTGGGTGCAATGGCATGCTAGTGCCACCGTTAGACATGCATAAGGCTTTTGATGTGATGAGTTCAGTCGGTGCTAATTATCAAGGAGGCTTGTTGGATGCTACCTCACGTATGACCATCCAATTTGTGCATCGAATTGGTGCGATGGTCACGTTAATATACGTGTTTATTTTATCTGCTTGCTTGTTTTTTTACGGTGATTCTACGCTTCGAAAAGCGGCGATGGTGTCAATTTTATTTGTTTTTATTCAATTTAGTTTAGGGGTTATGAACGTGGTTAAATTATTACCGCTTAACATTGCCGTGGCGCATAATGGCGTTGCAGCATTGTTATTACTGAGTCTACTAACGTTGGTGCATCATGTTTGGCGTAAAGGCGTCTCCTATGGACGCTAGTATGACAATGCGAACTGATGCCAGTCGGTTAAGTGATTATTTGGAATTGTGTAAACCCAAAGTGGTGTTGTTAATGTTATTAACGGCGGTGGTCGGCATGTGCTTGGCCTCGCCAGGCTTGTTGCCTATTCGTCCCTTTGTGTTTGGTTTATTAGGCATTGCTTTTTGCGCGGGCTCAGCAGCAGCCATTAACCATTTGGTGGACAGACAGATTGATTCTGTCATGGCACGCACCAGTAAGCGTCCCATTGCTCAAGGTAAAATCCCACCCATGCAAGCAATGATATTTGCCTTTTTACTAGGCGTTATTGGCATGTGGGTATTGTATTTTTTTGTAAATCAAATAACGGCACTTTTAACCTTCATTAGCTTAATTGGTTATGCAGTGATTTATACCGGTTATTTAAAACGTGCTACGCCTCAAAACATTGTCATTGGTGGGTTGGCAGGGGCGGCGCCGCCATTATTAGGTTGGACGGCGATTACTGGGCAGATATCAGCTGAACCATTATTATTGGTGCTTATTATTTTTGCTTGGACGCCGCCACATTTTTGGGCGCTGGCCATTTATCGAAACAAAGATTATCAGGCAGTAAACATACCTATGTTGCCTGTCACTCATGGTATTGAATTTACGAAATTAAACATCGTGATTTATACCGTATTAATGGTAGCAGTAACGGCTATGCCGTATGCCATTGGTATGTGTGGTTTGCTGTATTTTGTAAGCGCAATGGCACTTGGCGCGCGTTTTTTGCAGTGGTCTTGGCGTCTTAAAAATACGACAGACAACAGAGTGGCTATGCAAACATTTCGTTTTTCCATTGTTTATCTGATGGCGCTGTTTGTGGCGTTATTGGTTGATCATTATTTATAAAAAGGTAAGGATATTTTGTTATGACTAAATCAACTCAAAAACGAGGCATTTCGTTTCCAGGCATTATCTTTTGCGCGATAGCATCGTGTTTGCTGGGGGTGTACTTTGCTACTGCGTTAGATCCCGCATTAAAATCAATCTCAAAACCTGCTTATGATTACGTAGGAACGGTGCTTAAAACGCCAAGAGCATTATCTGATTTCTCACTAACGGGCACAGATGGTAAGCCGTTTAACAATGCAAAATTAAAGGGGCAGTGGACGTTAGCTTTTTTTGGTTTTACAAATTGCGCCATGATGTGTCCAACGGCTATGCTGGAACTTGCTAAAACGTATCAATTGCTTGAAAAAGTCAAAGTGAAAACGTTACCGCAAGTACTCATGATATCGGTCGATCCAGAGCGTGATACGGTTGAGCGCATCAAAGAATACGTCACGGGTTTTAATAAAACGTTTATTGGCGCAACGGGTTCAAGCCATGGTGTTCGCGCTTTAAGTTTGGAAATGGGCATTGCCTATGAAAAAGTAGCGGATCGTAAAAAAGGAGCTGCGCAAGCCTACGATATTCAGCATTCTGGTGCTGTGATAGTGATTAATCCTAAAGGTGAAATTCAAGCCTTCTTTAATTGGCCTCATAAACCCAAAGATATGGCGAATGATTTTGCTCATTTGGTGTGATAATGATACTTAGCGCGATCAAAACTACAGTATATGACCGCGCACTATAATCTTATTAAGTAAATGGGCGTAATTATGAACGCACATTGTCTGTTATGGATTATCAGCAAATAGAGCAACTGATTTGGTTGCTTTAGCCAGAGACATTGTTTGTATTAATTCCGCTAATGTTATATCTTGAGGCATGAACCAGTCCTTAAATAACGCGACTGATTTAAATTTAAGTCATGTATGTTTTTTTCAAGGTGTCTTTCTTTTAGGCATTAAACTTGCTGCGATGTCAGCTTTCCGGATTAGAAACGTATATACCCAACGGAAATGAAGATGCGTCATTTTAGTATTGATATTTATGCGTGATTACTCGACTATTCATTCGCTATAGAATGGCCCATATTTTATAAGCTGTGCTTATTGAGGCGTCAGCAAGCGCCTCACTCATAGTCAATTAATTACACAAAAATCTCGGCACTAAAAAAGTCGCATCTTCATTTCCATTGAGTATCTTGTCGTAAGCCTTCAAAAGGCTGCCTTAATAGTTCAATGGCAAAATAAACGCTTTGGCTAAATAAATTAAGTCAGTTGCTTAAACATATTTGGGCCATTTATCGAAGCCCAAACGATACATTTTGAAGGCTTGCGGCTAGCGATTCCTTAGATTAAGTGAGTTATTTTTATGAGGCGTAACATAAAACAACTTTTTTCGATGAGCATTGTCGGCTTAGGTTTAATGGCATGTGGTTCGCAGCCAGTGACTAAAATTGCCTTGCCCATCATTAAAACGATTACGGGTGAGTTTATTGATTTTAACCACTTAAAGCGGCCATGGGTGGTTGTGAATTATTGGGCTAATTGGTGTGAGCCTTGTAAGAAAGAGATCCCGGAACTAAACGCCTTTGCCCAAACGCACGATAATGTTTATGTGGTGGGCGTTAATTATGATGGTGTTGATAATCGTCAATTGACGGAATTAATTGCGAAAAATGATATTCATTATTTTAATTCACTGCTTGATCCTAGCCAGGCATTAGGCATAGGTGATATTCCTGGTTTACCAGTAACCTTTGTTTTTAATCAACAGGGTAAACTTACCCAAACGTTGTTTGGTCCACAGACGCAAGCGTCACTAGCAAACATACTTCGCTAATTGCTGACAGTGACTTTAAGTTGTTTGGCTGTAGGTTTTAAGGTGAAATGAATGGTTAATGACACTTGATTTATAGGGAAAAAGCAGCGCACTGAAACAGTGCGCTGCTACTTATTTCTAAGTTTTAGAGGGAAGGTAGAGGTGCAGGTTCTTTGTCTTCATCTTCATCTTCATCTTCATCAATTTGAACAGCTCCAGTCTTTACTTCAGTCTTTAAACTATTAACCGGTGAGTCTATGCTGGGTGGTTGAACATTTACACCACCTAAGGCGCTTAGTGACATAGCAGAACTAGAAGAAGCTTCTTCTTCTACTACTACTTCTTCTTCTTCTTCTTCAAGCGCAACAGAGGTTGCTACGGGTGTGTTAAATAAATTGCTCGCCCATGAAAAGCAAGCAGAAATGCCTGTGCTAATCGCAGCAGTCGCAGCAGAAACAACCGTTACTGTTGCAGCGCCAACGCCCGCGATGGTTGCGCTTGCAGCAAGTACGCTCATGCTATTTAAAAAAGCAAGGTCTAAACCAATGGTCGTCGCAGCTGCGACGACCGCAGTAATAGCAATAGCGCCAAAATAAAAGGCAGCAAATGCACCACCCGTTAATACGGTTAACGCAGTAAGTGCTATCAAAGTAAATTTATTACTTTGGAAAAAGTTTTTATTATTAGCTGTTGCGGTTGTTTCTACTGCTTGGTTTACCTCTGACAATGGTTGTACCACTGCTGCTTTTTCTTGTTCTATTACTTGATTAATTGTTTCAATTGATGCCGACATAGGGTACTGCTCCTAAAATAAAATAAGCTTAAAAACAAAGCTTATTCGTGTGTGGATTAAACGTAATCCGCGCGAGAATAGCACAGCCTTGATGGGCTTAAAAGATAAAAATAAGGGGGGATGGTTTGCTCGTATGATCCTTAAACAATTAGTTTAATTTAATGTGCTATACCCAAACTCCTTGGCAAGGCGGGTTTTAGCCTTCGATATTATCTCGCCACTTAAAGTGTTAAAACATTACCATCAGCAGTGATGCTGCTGCGTTAATACTTTAGGGGAAAAATAATCGCTTTGGCTAAATAAATTAAACAAGTCATTTTAAAAATACGACTGATGAAGAGATTAAAAATAGTCAAGATAATTTAAATCACCACCCAGAAAGTGCTCAAATATAAAGCGCCACCTGAGGTTTTCTTTGCTGAACTCGCTAAATCAGAGGGTGTTGCACTTCAGTGTTGAATGGGCGTGAGTTTTTAAACAGACATCACTACAACCCGCCGACTCCTGTACTCCAAAATGAACGGTCAACACACCCTAGAATTTTCTGTTGTTTCGTTTAATTGAAAATTTTGTCATTATTAATATTCTTTTACAAAAACAGCGACGAAGATGCAAAAAATAATTTTGAGTGATACGTATAAAATTGCGATGTATTTAATGTTTACTTTGGCCCTATTTTTTTCAATAGGCGTACGTTTAAGTCATGGCGGTATTTTTGGTGAAATGATTGTGCCAGGGGCCATTAAATTTGGTGAAATCTTGATTTTAATGGCTACCATTATGTGGTTAGGCATAAAAGTAACGGAACATCAGCGTTGATGATTTTGCCGTTTATTTGGTCGTTTGAGTGTGACGTGCAAACGGAGCCATTTTGGTTGACTTGGCAGGCTAATGCCTCAGAGACGAATGTTTCTCATGCACATTTTGAACAACGTTTTTTTTAGTCTGTCAATGAGCCAATTATACTTCAGGGTTTAAGTTTAAATGAACGATAGCCAAACAACTTGGAAATGCCTGTTTTAGCCTTCGATATTATCTCCTCATTAAAGGATTAAAACATTACCATCACTCGTGATGCTGCTGCTTTAATAACTCAATGTTAAAAATTATTGACTTTGAAGCGGTAGTAGCCAGGCATTGGTTAACCGAATCTGATTTTATTACCATGCTCTGCACAACTTTTTTATTTCCTGGTTTAATGGCGGTTAAATTATCGGCATTAATTGGTTATGAAGTGGCGGGAGTCTTGGTATCTGTGTTGGCGCTAAACTTGCCGGGCTTAAGCATTAGTTTATTAGGTTATCAATTATTAACTCATTGGCAGTCACCGATTGCCGATAAACTGGTGGTGATTATTCAATATGGCGCATTAGCGTTGCTGGCTGAAGCGTCTTTCTCCATAGCCAATGGCGTATTAAAACAGCACTTCTTAATGCCATGATTTGCCTTATCAATCGTTTTTTTCATTCTTTTGGCACTCTTTTACTTACTACCATTCACAGGCTTACTTTTATTTCTTGGCTTGTGAGTAGGTTTTATTAAGGGAGATTGTTTAAGTTAGACCAATAATAAATGATAAACGCTCAGTATTGAGTTTAAATTAAACTATCTTCCTTGATGAAATTGCGGAGCATACATCTACATACCTAAGCTCCTTTAAAAGGCGAATTTTATCAATTGATATTTTCTTGTGATAAATCCACTGCTCATTCACCATAGGACAAGCTATGCCTCAATTGCATTGAATGTATCAAAAAAAAATCTCGGCAGCTAAAACGACGCCTTTCAAAGGAGTTTAGGTATATGTGAGTAGGTTTTATTAAGGGAGATTGTTTAAGTTAGACCAATAATAAATGATA